>CAXTUM010000453.1:0-3213 GCA_964247205.1 uncultured Beijerinckiaceae bacterium | reverse complement strand
GATCGAGACTGCCCACGCCGCCTGAGGCCACGACCGGCACCGGCACGGCGTCACTGACGGCGCGCGTCAATGTCAGGTCAAACCCGGATTTCGTGCCGTCGCGGTCCATTGAGGTCAGCAGGATTTCGCCCGCGCCCAGCTCTGCCACCTTCCGCGCAAAATCCACGGCGTCGATGCCGGTGGCGGTGCGCCCGCCATGGGTGAAAATCTCCCAGCGGTCGGCCTCGCCCACCAGCGACACGCGCTTGGCATCGATGGCGACGACAATGGCCTGCGAGCCGAATTTCTCCGCCGCGCGGGCCACGATGGTCGGATCGCGCACGGCAGCTGAATTGATCGATACCTTGTCAGCCCCCGCCAGCATCAGCGCGCGGATATCCTCTATCGCCCGCACGCCGCCGCCCACCGTCACCGGCATGAAACAGGCTTCCGCCGTGCGCCGCACCACGTCGAGAATTGTGCCCCGGTTCTCGTGGGTCGCGGTAATATCCAGAAAGCACAATTCATCCGCACCCGCCGCATCATAGGCCTTGGCGCTTTCCACCGGATCGCCCGCATCGACCAGATCGACAAACTGCACGCCTTTGACGACGCGGCCGTCCTTGACGTCGAGACAGGGGATGATGCGGGTTTTCAGCATGGTGTCGCGGTAGTTCCAGATCTTAGGGCGGGTCGACTTGCGGGCTGGGCTGCCCTTCACACCACAGCAGGTACAGCCCCGCAGCCACGATGACAATCGCGCCAGCCGCCATCCAGACACTTGGCCATTCCCCGAAGAACAGCCATCCGAACAGCGCGGCCCAGACGATCAGCGTGTAGTTGAAAGGCGCGACAATCGAAGCCGGGGCGAGCCTGAAGGCTTGCGCCACCAGAACATGGGCGATCATCGCGACGATGCCAAGCAGCGACAGCAGGGCGAAATCGCGCGGTGTCGGCGTCACCCAGCTGAAAGGTGCGAACGCGATTCCGAAGGCCAGCGCCCCCGTGGTTTGCCAGACGATGAGCGATGTGGCTGATGATCCCCGCAATTGCCGTGTGGACAGCATCAAACAGGCGAACAGCATGCTGCCGATGATCGCGACGATGGCGGGCAAGGTCAGCGTTTCGGCGGAGGGTTGCAGCACCAGCAGCACGCCGGCAAACCCGAGAATGACCGCAAGCCATTGGTCGCGCGCCAGCCGCTCTTTCAGCAGGAAGGGCGCGATAGCCGCCACATACAGCGGTGCCGAAAGATAATAGGTCATCACGCTGACCAGCGGCAGCGTCGTCACGGCCCAGTAGAAACAGGCCGTTTCCACCGTGCCGAAAAAGGCGCGGGCCAGTTGCAGGCCGGGGCGCGGTGCGCGGAGGATGTTTCCGAGACCCGCTTTCAGGGCGAAGGGAACGAGAATCAATATGGCGGCGAAACTGCGCAGCAGAAGCACCTGACCCACCCCGTAGGTCGCCATCAGCCATTTCCCCATCACGTCATTGAGCGCGAAAAGAAGAATGCCAAGGCACATCAGGGTGATGCCGAGGCGGTTCTTGTTCAGGGGATTCATGGAGCGTTCCGGGAGGGGCGGTTGTGGAAGACACCGTGGTGCCGCTGGCGTCAACCATCTTCGTCAACGAAAATCGCAAAAAGATCAGGTGGCTGGCCCGCCCGTTCATTGAGCCGACGGGGTTTATTGGCTATGGACGATACCCATAAGCGTCGGCCTGAATGGCGCTGCGGGGAACGTCCATGGACAATATCGGCATCTACAACATCAAAAATGATTCCGCGTCCTTCGGCTTCAGGAAGCTGAAAGCGGTGCGCTGGAACCTCGAAGCGCCCGCGCTTTACGAGGAAGCCCTCAAGCGCAACGAGGCCATGCTGGTCAAGGGCGGAGCGCTGCGCGTTGACACAGGTATCTTCACGGGCCGCTCGCCCAAGGACAAGTTCGTCGTCAAGGACGCCATGACCACCGACACAGTGTGGTGGGATAACAACGGCGCCATCTCGGGCGGGCAGTTCGATGTTCTCCTTGCCGACATGCTGAGACATGCCGAGGGCAAGGAGCTTTTCGCGCAGGATCTCTACGGCGGTGCTGATCCGGCCTACCGTGTCCGCACCCGCGTCTACACCGAGATGGCCTGGCATTCGCTGTTCATCCGCAACCTGCTGATCCGACCGGCCATGGAAGAACTCGCCGGGTTCGAGCCTGACATGACCATCGTTGATCTCCCCAGCTTCAAGGCGGACCCGGCCCGCCACGGCTGCCGGTCGGAAACCGTGATCGCCTGCGATTTCACCCGCAGGATCGTGCTGATCGGCGGCACGGAATATGCGGGCGAGATGAAAAAGTCTGTGTTCACCTATCTCAACTACGTTCTTCCCAAGGCCAAGGTAATGCCGATGCATTGCTCGGCCAATGTCGGCAAGAATGGCGATGTCGCGGTGTTCTTCGGCCTCTCCGGCACCGGCAAGACCACGCTCTCGGCGGATCCGGACCGCACGCTGCTGGGCGACGACGAGCACGGCTGGGCGCCGTCGGGCGTGTTCAATTTCGAGGGCGGCTGCTACGCCAAGACGATCCGCCTGTCTCCCGAGGCGGAACCCGAGATCTACGCCACGACGCAACGCTTCGGCACGATTCTCGAAAATGTCACGATCGATCCCGTGACGCGCCTGCCGGACTTCGACGACGCCGCGAAAACCGAGAACACGCGCTGCGCTTATCCGCTGGATTTCATCCCCAATGCCTCCGCCACGGGCCGCGCGGGCATCCCGAAGAACATCGTGATGCTGACCTGCGATGCCTGGGGCGTGCTGCCGCCCATCGCCAAGCTGGACGGCGCGCAGGCGATGTATCATTTCCTCTCGGGCTATACCGCCAAGGTGGCGGGAACCGAGCGCGGCGTGAAGGACCCGGAGGCCACGTTTTCGACGTGCTTCGGCGCGCCGTTCATGCCGTCGCACCCCTCGGTCTATGGCAACCTGCTGCGCGATCTCATCGCCAAGCACCATGTCGATTGCTGGCTGGTCAACACCGGCTGGACCGGCGGCAAATACGGCACCGGCTCCCGGATGCCGATCAAGGTGACGCGTGCGCTGCTGACCGCCGCGCTGAACGGCTCGTTGCGCAACGTCGAGTTCCGCACCGACAAATATTTCGGCTTCGCGGTACCGACCGCGCTGCCGGGCGTGCCCAGCGACATCCTCAATCCCGTCAACACCTGGAAGGATAAGGC
>CAXTUM010000452.1:0-3214 GCA_964247205.1 uncultured Beijerinckiaceae bacterium | reverse complement strand
CTTCCGAAAGGTCGTTGACGGTTTTGGGCGCAGGTTCTCGAAGCCCATGATCAGCGTGCCACCCCGCCGTCAGCTCCCCCGAGAAGGCCAGCGCGAGGAGGCGTTGTTTGTAGAGGACGATGAGGGTGGGGATGCGGTTCAGCTCTTTGCGGGCGCGGGCGGTGCGCGCGGTCAAGCCATCCACCTTCGCCACAATCCGACGCTGTTCAGGGACCGGCGCCAGCCGAATACCCGCTTCAAAAACGTCCTTGTCGGTCACTGCTGGGTAAAGAGTGCCGTCTTGAGATTTCGAAATTTCAGTGATGAATTCGTCTGATGTCACCCAATTGAACAGGTATCGCGGCTCAATCCCGTCACCGGCCCGCAAAATGGCAATCCCCGTCGAAGTATACGCGCCATCAAGGCTCTGAGGGACCATCGCGATGTTTTTCAGGTATGTTCGTACTGTCGAAAAGAGTACGTCGTTTTCTTTGATGACCCGTCTTGCCCGCGATGGAGCTTCCGAGCCAAGCATGCGCTTTGGCGACGAAATGGATTGGGTCTTGTTGTCGATTGCACCGATATCGACGTACGTAAATTCTGCGTCCGGATTCCAGCCTGGATCGCGGGATTCGAAAACGAGGCAAACATCTCCGAGCTTCGCTTGGGCCCATCCCTGTGGCAAATCGCTCATGCGCCTACCCCATCGGCGGCAATGCGCGCCTGCTTCACGTCATTATAAGTCCGCTTTTCGCCCCTCACCTTCCATTCGGACAGGCCATTGCTGTTTCGATCCAGAACGACGGCGGCAGCGGCGGAGGGGCTAGAGAAGCTGTAGGGCTTGACGAAGGTGTAGCGGCCGTCGGCGCCGGGTTGCAGCACGCCTTGCTTGACCAGGTTGTCTTTCAAAGCACCATAGCTCTGTTGAACATAGCCGGTGTCCTTCAGCGCCTGCGAACCTTCGAGCACGACAAATTCCCCGTCTTCCTCCACCGCCTGCGCCTGCACGCCGGACTTGTGGCGAATTTCAAAGGTGATCTCGTTCGCCGTGCGCTGCGCCACCGGGGTGGCGGTCTGCGTCACCGCGCGCGGCTGGGGCTTGAGCAGATCAAGGCCGACCACGGGCAATATGATTTTCAGATTGGCGAGAAACTGTTCCATGTTCGCCTGATCCGCTTCCGGCAGGCGACGGCGCTGCCCCGCGGGGCTAGTGCCATTGTCCAGCGTGACGCGGTTCGCCTCGGTCGCCATCTGGATCAGCCTTGCTTCCAGATATTCGACATGGCCCTTGGATAGGTCATCGTCGCTAGTCGTGACGGCAATCGCCGTTTCCCAGAACTCCCGTTGGGCGGCGCTCTGCTTTACGCGCTCTCGCACGCTGTTGGCCGACCCGATGTAAGCGCGCGTGCCCCCCACTGCCTCGACATCAGGGCCAGAGAGGATGTAGATGCCCGTCCGGTCCAGCTCCGGCCGGGCCGTCAACGCCGCGAAGGTTGTGCCTGTGGCGACGAAAGTGAGCCCCGTCCAGCCGTGGATTGTCGCCTTTCGCAGCCCAGTGGGCGTGCCATCGACGAGAAAGAGCTGGATGGTGCGGCCGAAGGTTTCCGGGGTCATTCTGCTTGCCCCCGCTTTACGATGAAGGGAGCGTCATGGATTCCCTTGAAGAGCCTGGGACGATCAGACTGAATCTCGGGTAGTTGGTCGGTTGATTCCCAATCCGGTTGTGACCCACGCAGATTAGTCTTCTGCTTGTAAAGCCAGATCATCCCGCCTGCTGTTGCAGCGGCAACCCCGAACACCGCCGGTTGTGAGAAATCAGCGCTGCTCATCGACGTGGCAAGGCACGAGCTCCACGGCGTAACGGCGCTAAAACACACGACGATGAACACTAGCAGCCAGAACGCGACAAAAAACACGATGAGGCGGTCGTTGATATTCGATACCGACCAACGGACGCCCATCCGCCCGACCCAAGCGGTCTTGTGCAGTTTTCCCTCGAATTCATCTTCCAGCATGTCGATGTGGCGTTCCCAATTCTCCTGCCAAAACTTCGATCCTTGCGCCGAAAGCCAGCCAGCAGCAGACGTCAACAGACCGAGCGCAGCAAGTGCGACGGGAACGATGTCGGGAATTATCTTGCCTTCATCTTTCCAGATCAGTCCCAGAGCTGTGAAGACCGCAGCCTGAAGGACCCAAAAATAGGTAGCGCGTTTCCAATAGAGTTCGATTTCGAATTGCCGGATTTCGTGCGAGCGGTTGAGGGCTGCCAGCCGAGCTTGCCTGTCCAGATCGGCAGCGGCAGCACTTGCTTGGGCAGGCGTTCCACCCGAGCCCTTTGCGTTCGTCGCTGGTGCGGGCAGACCGAGCGCCCTGAAGTAAGCCAAGCGATCCTTAGTCACGCTCGACCTCTTCGGTCTCGGCCAGTTCGTCAGCAACGGCCTCGATTTCCTCCACCGCGGCGCGTAAGTGGCCCAGGAGGGCGGCGGCGATGTCATCGGGTTCGGTCAAGCCTTCCTCGACCTCTTCTTCGTCTTCGCGGAGCCAGCTTATATCCAGATTGTCATTGCGCTTCGCGATTTCTTCCCGCGTGAAGCAACGCCACCGGCCGCTTTCGCCTTCGTCGGCGCGCGGCGACAAACCGTGCGGATCGTCGCCATAGGCGGCAATGAAAGGAGCGAAATCGTCCGCCGTTAGGACGCGACTCTTGCCGAAATTGGGCATTTGCGCACGCAAATCGTAAAACCACACCGCCTTGGTGGCACCGATCCGATCCTCGGACCTTTTGGTAAGGAACATGACATTGGTCTTCACCCCCTGCGCATAGAAGATGCCGGTAGGCAGACGCAGGATGGTATGCAGGTCGCACAGGTCCATCACCCAGTTCCGCAGATCGCGGCCCATGTTATCTTCAAACAGGACGTTGTCGGGCACGACGATCGCGGCGCGCCCACCGATTTTGAGCCCGCGCACGACATGTTCGACGAACGGCAGCGGTCCCTTTGCAGCGTTGGCGGTGATGACGAAATTGCTGCGCGACACGCGCTCGGGGAATTTGTTGAACGGGGGGTTGGTGAGGATCAGATCGGCGGGGTCGAACTTTTCCGCGTCCGACGAAAGGGCGTCGATGCAATCGATGGGTGTGTCGATGCCATGGAGGAGCAGGTTCATCGTATTGAGCCGGTGGGTGCCCGTGATGAGTTCGGCGCCCTGATAGGCGTTGTTGCGCTGGTAATAG
>CAXTUM010000451.1:0-3223 GCA_964247205.1 uncultured Beijerinckiaceae bacterium | reverse complement strand
CCACGCAGGCCTGCGAGAAGATCTATGCGTCATCCGGCGCAACAGCCAATCTTTCTACTGTTTTGAAAGTGCAGAACGATGCCAGTCTGTGCTGGCTGCCGCAGGAGACTATCCTGTTCGATCATTCCTTGCTGGAGCGTTCGCTGACCATCGACATGGCGAACACTGCCAATGTGCTCGCCGGAGAGGCGATCCTGCTGGGGCGGCAGGCCATGGGCGAGGTACTGACCACGGCGCGGTTTCGCGACCGCTGGCGTATCCGCCGGGACGGTCGGCTGGTTTTCGCGGAGGAAAGCGCCATCGGCGGCGCGGCGGGCGACTGGCCTGCGGTGCGTGGCTCGCGGGCGCTTCTGGGTGAAACCACGACAGCTTTGGCAACAATCGTGCATGCTTCTCCCGGTGTTGAGAGCAGGCTTGATTCTGTCAGGGCCATCATGGAAAGCACGGGGATTGACGGCGGCGCTTCGGCGTTCGACGGTCTGCTGGTGATGCGCATGGTGGCGCCGTCCGGTCTTGTCCTGCGCAAGACCCTGCTCCCGCTGCTGGAGCATTGCATGGACGGGCGGTTGCCAAGGGTGTGGATGACATGATTTTTCAAGGACCTGGACGATGAACCTCACGCCCCGCGAGAAAGACAAATTGCTGATTTCAATGGCAGCGATGGTGGCGCGCCGCAGATTGGAGCGCGGCGTGAAGCTGAATTACCCGGAAGCCATCGCGCTGATCACGGATTTCGTGGTGGAAGGCGCGCGCGACGGGCGCAGTGTGGCGGACCTGATGCAGGCCGGGGCGAAGGTGATCAGGAAAGCGCAGGTGATGGAGGGGATCGCCGACATGATCAGCGATGTGCAGGTGGAAGCGACGTTTCCGGACGGGACAAAGCTGGTCACCGTGCATGACCCGATAAGGTAGGCGGTGATGCTTTTGGAATTGCAGCATCGCCGTGCGTCCTTCGAGACGGCGCTGTCGCGCCTCCTCAGGATGAGGGAGATTGGCGATATGCAGCACTCAAATCTCCTCATCCTGAGGAGCCGCAAAGCGGCGTCTCGAAGGACGCACATTGTTGGTGCAGCTTTCCTCTCCCTCACCGTTTTCACTACTCCCACTCTCGCCCACCCCGGCCATTCCCCGGTCGAAGACCGTTCCACCGAGAACCGCGACTACTGGATCGAGCGCGGCGTGCAGATTCATGGCGGTTTCGGATCGCTGATCGCGCTGGGCATCCGCATCGGTGACGACGCCATGCGGGTGCTTGAGGCGGAGCGGCGCGAGCTGGATGTGAGCTATTATTCCGGCAAATCAGCGCCATGCCCCTGCGTGGCCGATGGCATCATGGCGGTGACGATGGCTTCGCCGGGGCAGGGGACATTGCGCGTGGCGGCGGAACCTGCGGAAGACGGCGTCTACGGACGCGCCATTTTCCGCCACCGCAAGACGGGCAAGGCCGTGGAATACACCATTGCGAACGGTGTGTCCGCTCTGATCGGAGCCGCCAACAGCGCGCCCGTGGGCAAGCGCTGGTCACTGATCATGGATGCGCCGCAGGACAGCCTGTTCGCGCGGCGTTTCATCAAGGCATCGAACTGAGGAGAAGGCCATGAAGGGCAAGAAACTGATGATTGCGACTGGTTCGCGTTGCAATGTGGTGCTGGGTGCCGTGCTTCTCGCGACTTCCGCGCAGGCGCATCAGGGCGATCACACGGTGCTGACGCTCAGCGCCTTTGTTGATCACCTGCTGGAATGGGACCACATGGCAATGCTGGCCGGTGCCGTCGTCCTGGCCGTCGTGGGCTTTCGCTGGATCAAGGCCCGCCGTAGCGGCACAGACGGAGCAAAGTAATCATGGCAGGCAAGATGAAGACGAGCACCGGCGGCCTTGTCCCCGGCGAGATCATCCCGGCGGAGGGCGATATCGAGATCAACGCGGGAGCAACCGCCGTGATGGTGACGGTTGCGAACACCGGCGACCGGCCCATTCAGGTCGGCAGCCATTACCATTTCTTCGAGACCAACGAAGGCCTGAGCTTCGACCGCCAGACGGCGCGCGGCATGCGGCTTGATATTGCGTCCGGCACGGCGGTGCGGTTCGAGCCGGGGCAATCGCGCGAGGTGAGGCTGGTGCCGCTGCGCGGGAGCCGGAAGGCGTATGGGTTCAGGGGTGATGTGATGGGGAATTTGTAATTTCCTTACTTTTCAAATAAAGTAAGGAAATTATGGATAAAGGAAAGAGCCATGCTGACAAGAGCGACGATCACATCGAAGGGGCAGCTGACCGTGCCGGTCGAATTGCGCGAGCATCTGAAACTGCAAGCTGGAGACCAGGTCGAGTTTCACGTCCGCAAGGACGGCATGGTGGTGCTGCGGGCCATCAACCTGCCTATCGAAGCTCTTTTCGGATGCGTGAAGTATGACGGCCCGCCGATGACGATTGAGCAGATCAACGAAGGCATCATCGCGGGAGCCGTGGAAGGTGAGGAGCCGAAGCGCCGTCACAGGCGCGATCGAAAGATGGATCGTGCCGCATGATTGCAGTCGATTCCAACGTGCTCATTCGCCTCGCGGTGCGCGACGATTCAGACCAGACATTGCGAGCCGAACGTCTGGTTGCGAAAGCCATAGCTCAGGGCAAAAGTATTGCGGTCTCGACAACTGTCGTCGTTGAGACTGTCTGGGCGATGCGAAAGCCTTACAAACTGCCCAAGTCTGAAATCATGAATTTCATTGGAAATCTGATCGTGAATCGCTCGGTTGATCTTCTGGATCGTAACCTGATCATTGAGGCGACCGATCTTTACGGCGGGTTACCTGTGGATTTTGCGGATTGTGTCATCAGTTTGCAGGCGTCCGATGCCGGAGCAGTCCCAACTTTCAGTTTTGACGAAGATGCCATTGAGTATGGCCTTTTCTCCCCCATTCCCGCTTGAGGATAAAACCCATGCCAACCCGTATCCCCCGCGCCGCCTATACCGCCATGTTCGGCCCCACGACAGGGGACCGTGTGCGCCTCGCTGACACTGACCTGATCGTCGAGGTTGAGAAGGATTTCACCATCTACGGCGAGGAGGTGAAGTTCGGTGGCGGCAAGACCATCCGCGACGGCATGGGGCAGGGGCAGGCGACGCGGGCCGAAGGCGCGGTCGACACCGTCATCACCAATGTGCTGATCATCGACCACTGGGGCATCGTCAAGGCCGATGTCGGCCTCAAGAATGGCCGTATCGCG
>CAXTUM010000450.1:0-3230 GCA_964247205.1 uncultured Beijerinckiaceae bacterium | reverse complement strand
CGCAAGCCCGGAGCCATCGAAACCGTAGCCCGCGCGCGTCCCGATGTGTTCAATCATAACCTCGAAACAGTCCCGTCAAAATACCTCAAGGTGCGCCCCGGCGCGCGCTATTTCAGCTCGATCAGGCTGCTGCAACTCGTGAAAGAGGTCGACCCCACGATTTTCACCAAATCCGGCATTATGGTTGGCCTTGGCGAGGAGCGCAACGAGGTGCTGCAACTGATGGATGACCTGCGTGCGGCGGATGTGGATTTCATGACCATCGGCCAGTATCTCGCCCCCACGCGCAAGCACCACCCCGTGCTCGATTTCATCACGCCGGATGCGTTCAAGAGCTATGAGACGATTGCCTATGCCAAGGGCTTTCTGATGGTTTCCGCGACACCGCTGACACGCTCGTCGCATCACGCGGGCGATGATTTCGCGAAGCTGAGGGTAGCAAGGGATCAGAAGCTGGGGCGGTAGGGCCAAGATTTTCCTTCTCCCCTTGCGGGAGAAGGAAAGCCACGGCTTCACTTCGGCACCACGATCTCCTTATCATTCTCCACGATAATCCGGATCGTGCTGATCCTGCGCGCAGGCGAGAGACCGTCCGTTGTCGGCGGCACCAGCTCTGTCGAAACTTCGCCCATGGATTTGTCGCCTGTTTCTGTTGGCGGCGGAGGCGGCGGTCCCTTCGCCTGGGCCGCAGGATCCGCCTGAATCGTTGGTACGACAGCCTGGCGTGGTGCGTTGCTGCCGCCAAAAATGAGATAGGCCGCCAATCCTGCCAGCGCGATCCCGCCGCCCGCCGCGCCCAGCAGCAATTGCCAGCGCCGGGCCGCGCCATCATCATCCTCGTCCAGCGCGATATCATCCTCCGCCGTCACGCTGGGCAGCAGGGGTTCTGCGGCAGGTGCATTGTCATCCGGCGGGGGCGGCAGCACAACAGGTTGCAGGCGCAACATGGAATGGCGCACCGCGCGGTCGCCGCCCGCAGGTAATTCGCGCCCAAGCGCGGCTTCAAGCTCGCGCGGGAGATCATCCGGTTTCTGCAGGTTGATGGCCATAATTCCCCTTAGCATTGATTCCCCCCGTGGCGAAAATGTGGGGGTGATAGAACTCGCCTTTGGCCATCTGCTGTGATAGGTCCGGCGTTCCAAAACGCACGAAACCTGCAATTGAAGCCAAATGTCTGATATCTTTCGCGAAGTCGATGAAGAAGTCCGCCGTTCGCAGGCCGAACAGCTGTGGAGCAAGTACAGCGGCATCATCCTGCTGGCCTGCGTCGTGCTGGTCGCGGGCGTCGCCGGTTACCGTTTTCTGGAATGGCAGCGCGAAACAGCAGCCGCCGCGGCTGGCGCAAAGTTCGAGGAAGCGCTGGCGCTTGTCCAGAGCGGCAAGACCGCCGAGGGCGAGGCCGCCATGGCGAAAATCGCGGGCGGTGATGCGGGCATCTACAAATCACTCGCACAATTCCGCAGCGCGGCTGACCTCGCAAAGAAGGATGCAGCAGGCGCGCTCAAGGCTTTTGATGCGCTGGCCAATGACGCCACGCTTGATGCTGGATTGCGCGACGTGGCGCGGTTGCGCGCCGGTGCCATTGCCGTTGATGCGCTGCCACTTGCCGAGGCCGAGCGCCGGATGATGCCATTGCTGAGCCCCGGAAACGTCTGGCGGCATCCTGCCAACGAGTTGCTCGCAGCTTCTGCCCTGAAGGCGGGCGAGCTTGAGAAAGCCAGCAAATATCTCGACACGATCATTCTCGACCGCGAAGCGCCCGCTGCGGTCAAATCCCGGGCCGAGGTGCTTATCGGCCTGACGCGCGGGGCGAAATGACGGTGTCTCTCGCCATCGTTGGCCGTCCCAACGTCGGCAAATCCACGCTCTTCAACCGCCTCGTCGGCAAGAAGCTGGCGCTGGTCGATGACCGGCCTGGCGTCACACGCGACCGCCGCGAGGGCGAGGCGAAGCTGGGCGACCTGCGCTTCACCGTGGTCGATACGGCGGGTCTGGAGGAGGCGGACGAAGGCGTTCTCTCCACCCGTATGCGCGAACAGACCGACATGGCGATTTCCGGCTGCGATGCCGTGCTGTTCGTCATTGATGCCCGCGTCGGCCTCACGCCGTCGGACCGCCATTTCGCGCAGCTTGCGCGCCGCTCGGGCAAACCCGTCATCCTGCTCGCCAACAAAGCTGAAAGCAAAGCCGCCAATGCAGGTGTGGACGAGGCCTATGCTTTGGGCCTTGGCGAGCCTTTCGCCATCTCCGCCGAACACGGCGAGGGCATGTCCGACTTGCGTGATGCCATCGTGGACACGCTGCCCTGGATCATCGACGACGAGCCGGACGAGGATGAAGAAGCACCGCTGACCGACGAGGACGGCATCATCCGGCCCATGCGGATCGCGGTGCTGGGCCGCCCCAATGCGGGCAAATCCACCCTCATCAACCGCATGCTGGGTGAGGAGCGCCTGCTGACCGGGCCGGAGGCGGGCATCACGCGCGATTCCATCGGCGTGGACTGGCAATGGGGCGACCGCAAGATCAAGCTGTTCGACACGGCTGGCCTGCGCAAGCGCGCCCGCATCGAGGACAAGCTGGAGAAAATGGCAGTGTCTGACGCTCTGCGCGCCGTGCGTTTCGCTGAGGTCGTGGTGCTGCTGCTCGATGCCGAGGTTCCGTTCGAGAAGCAGGACCTGACACTGGCTGACCTCTGCGAGAAAGAGGGCAGGGCACTCGTCATCGGCATCAACAAATGGGATCTGGTCAAAGGCCAGAATGGCCTGCTGAAGCAATTGCAGGAAAAGGCCGGTTTCGCCCTGCCGCAACTGCGCGGCACGGCGGTCGTGCCGGTGTCGGCTGCGGCGGGCGAAGGCATCGACAAATTGATGCAGGCCTGCTTTGCCGCTCACGAAATCTGGAGCCGCCGCATCTCGACCTCCAAGATGAACCGCTGGCTGGAAGCCGCGCTCAGCGCCAACGCGCCGCCCGCAGTGTCAGGCCGCCGCATCAAGATCAAATATATGACCCAGGTGAAAAGCCGCCCGCCGCATTTCGCCATCTTCGGCAACCAGCTCGACAATCTGCCGCAAAGCTACGTGCGCTATCTCGTGAACAACATGCGCGAGGATTTCGACCTGCCCGGCGTGCCGATCCGGTTGTCGCTGCGTACGCAGGAGAACCCGTATGACAAGGGTGGCCGGAAGATTGGCTGAGGTTGTTTTCCCATTCCCTTGCAGGAGAAGGAC
>CAXTUM010000449.1:0-3230 GCA_964247205.1 uncultured Beijerinckiaceae bacterium | reverse complement strand
TGGCGCATTTAGCCTTTTGGTGACGCGCTGTCCCACCGAGTTCAAAGCGAATTGCAGCATCAATTCCGGGTAAGATTGCAACTCACATCCAGCTGAAATGGGTGAGCTTCACGTTGAGGTAGTCGAGAATTGCCTGCCGACCGCCCTCGCGACCCATCCCGGAATAGTCAACGCCGCCGAATGGCGCTTCGGCATGGGCGATCATGAAATTGTTCACGCCCACCATACCGGCGTGCAGCCCGCGGCTGAGCGCCTCGGCCTTAGTGTGGCTTCCGGTGAAGGCATAGGCCGCCAAACCATACGGCGTCGAATTGGCGCGCGGGATCACATCGTCCATATCACGGAAGGTGGCGATGGGTGCGATAGGCCCGAAGGGCTCCTCCTGCATGATCGCGGCATCGTCGCTGACATCGCAAAAGACTGTGGGTTCGAAGAAAAACCCTTTGTTGAGATGGGCTGGTCTGCGACCTCCCGCGAGCAAGCGCGCACCGCTTTTCTCGAGATCAGCTGAAACCGCCTCGATCCGGTTGCGCTGGCTCATCAGTGTCAGAGGACCCATGGTGGTGGTTGCTGCCTGACTGTCGCCCAGCACCAGCGCCTTTGCCTTCTCCGCCATGCTCACAGTGAATTTGCCAGCGACAGATTCGTGGACGTAGAACCGGCTGGGCGCGATGCAGACCTGCCCTGCGTTGCGGAACTTGAACTGCGCGCACAGGTCAGCGGCCTTCTCGATATCGCATCCTCGCAGATGACAACCGGAGCATGCCCACCAAGCTCCATTGATGCACGCTTGACGGTTTTCGCGGCTTCGGCCAGCAACCGCTGCCCGACCCGGGTCGACCCCGTCAGCGAGATCTTGCGCACCTCAGGCGCATCCAGCAGCAGTTGTGAAATTAACTCTGCCGGCCCCAGAAGCAGTTGCACGACCCCGGCGGGAATGCCGCTTTCTATGCAGCACTCGACAATGATTGTGGAGGTCATTGGCGTCTGTTCGGAGGGGCGGCAGATGATCGGGCAGCCCGCAGCAAGCGCAGGCGCAATCTTGCGCGCCATCAGGTTGACCGGAAAATTCCATGCCGTGAATGCCGCGACGATACCGACTGGCTCGTGCTCGACCACGAGACGCCCACCTTGACGCGACGGTATCGTCTCACCAAACAGCCTCTCTGCCTCGCCAGCGAACCACTCGAATTGCTCGATGGCGATGTTCACTTCACCTGCGGATTGCGAATACGGGCGACCGATTTCCAGTGAAAGCGCTCTGGCCAGTTCGTCTTTGCGCACAGTCATGCGGGCAGCGATGGCGCGCAGGAACTTTGCGCGTTCCCAGCCGTGGATTTTGCTCCAGATCGGAAGCGCTGCGCGGGCATGGGCCAGCGCCTTCGCCACATCCGCCGCATCGCAAGAGGGCGCTTCCCACAGCACTTCTTCGTTGCAAGGGTTGATCACCGGCAGAGCAAGGGTTGGAGAACTCTCTGTGAAGCAGTCGCCGATCAGGAACTTCGGTTTCGTTGTCAGCATGGTTGGTCTCTTTTCAGAAATGCAGAAAATCTAGGCTGTGCAATCACTGGCTCGCCGTCACGCCGCCGTCGATGTAGACGACCTGACCCGTGACGTAGCTGCCGGCCGATCCTGCAAAGGCAATAACCTGGCCGACGACCTCGATGGGATCACCGATCCTGCCCAGCGGATTGCGGTTGAGGATAAAGTCGCGAAACTCATCCCGCTCTAGATGCGGGCGAATCCTGTCCGACTTGATGAAGGTCGGCGCGATGCCGTTGACCGTGATATTGTGCGGTGCCAATTCCATGGCGTGTTGCTTCAGCAGCATGAGAAGCCCCCCCTTGGTGGCGCAGTAGGCTGAGTAACCTCGCCCGCGCAAAGCCAGCATGGAGCGGACTGACAGGAGATGAATATGCCGTCCGCCGCGCCCGGCAGCGATCTGATGCCGCGCCACCGCCTGCGCAAGGAACATGGCCGATTTCAGGTTCGTTTCGTAAACCTGATCAAACACCTCTTCGGTGGCTTCCATAAGTGTTTGCTCGCGCTGGATGCCGACGCAGTTCACCATGATGTCGATGCCGCCAAGGGTTTCGGCGACATGATCCACGACTTCTGTGATCTCGCATGTCTTGCGTGCATCAAGGCCAAGGCCGATTGCGCGTCCGCCTGTCGCCGAGATCTGATCAGCCAGCGCCTCCGCTTTCGTTGCGGTGGGACCGGCGATGGCCACTTCGGCACCATAGCGCGCCAACCCCCAGGCAATGGCCTCGCCCAGTGCGCCGTAGCCGCCCGGGACAAACGCCCGCATGCCCTGCAGGTTGAACAACTGATCAAGGGCAGTCAGATCAACACGTGGCGTCAGGCTGTCGGGTGGAACCACCTTGTTCATGCCGCTTGCTCCGTCAGGAGGGCACCTAGATAAGCGCGCACGCCTTCGTGCGCGACAAGTGCTGGATAGTCAGGCAGCGCGTTGACCTTGCCATTGTGGACGAAGAGAAACTGCTCGCAGATCTCCTCAATGATCTCCAGCACGAAGCGCTCGTTGGGGTGAACGCAGAGGAACACCAGGCGTCCTTCCGACTTCAGCCGGCGGAAGAAATCGAGCATGAAGCCGATATAACCATCCTGCGTGTTGAACTGTGGCTCGTCGAAGAGATGCACGAGCGGGTAGTCCGAACCGGCGCGGTCCATCAGGGCGTTTGGCTTCCATGAACGGAAATGCCGGACCTGGTAAGACTGGTGATAGTGGATCGCCAGCCGGTCCCTCTCGTCCGTGCGCACGGTGTGAATGTTGCTGCCGCCGACACGCACCTCGCCGAGGGTCGGCGTGTTAGAACCGGTGATCAGCTCGAACAGTGTAGTCTTGCCCGAACCATTGGGACCCATCAGTCCGACGATTCCAGGTGCTTCGATCCGGAAATCAGCTTCCAGCCTGAAGGTCTCGCGCTTCGGCATGAATCCGCGCGTATAGATCTTCTGCAAACCTTTCACCTCAAGCATCGCAGTCATCGTTCACATTCCTATCAGGCGGCGGCGCAACGCCGGTTTATCGAGGAGCTCCACCGCCGTCCCCTCATGCACGATACGTCCGCGGTCCATGACATACACGCGATCGGAGACGGCGAGCGCAGCCAGCGCGTTCTGTTCAACGACGAGCACCGAAATGCCTTCGGTCTTCAGCCGCAGGATTGTCTTCATCACGTCTTGCACGATCTTGGGTGCAAGTC
>CAXTUM010000448.1:0-3245 GCA_964247205.1 uncultured Beijerinckiaceae bacterium | reverse complement strand
GAACCCGTCTTTACAACGTGAAAGGCTGTCGTCCTAACCGATAGACGAAGGGCGCGTGCCGCGCGCGGCGAAACCGCAGCGACGGGCGGGGTATAGTGTGGCTCCTGCCAAGGTTCAACCTCAATTTCTCCCGGCCGGCCATATTTCTGCGCTCGCCGCGTCTATGCCGCGTCAGCGATGTCGATGACGCGCAGATCGACCCTCTCGCGGCCGCCCCAGCGGTCCACCTGCAGGCTGCCCAGCAGATGCACCGGCTTGCCCTTGCGCGCCAGCATCGCGTCGCCCAGCGGCTGGCCCTGTGCCCGGAACGCGATGCCGCCCGCCGCCGCACCATCGGCAGAGCGGAAGCGCAGGCGCATGTGCGCCACGCCGATGGGACTCACCTCCGTCAGCACATGGGCGGGCAGCGCAAACAGTGGCTCGGCATTGCCCTGTCCAAAGGGACCGGCCCGGGCGATATCCACTGCGAGTTCCGGGGTGAGCCCGCCCGCCGTCAGCGCCGCATCGACCGGCAGACTCGTGGCTTCACGGGCAGCAGCGATATCCGGGCCAAGCCGAGCATCAAGAAAATCGCGCAAGGCCGGAAGGCCGTCCTGCGCCACCGTCAATCCCGCCGCCATGGCATGGCCGCCGCCCTTGACCAGCAGGCCCGCATCAACAGCGGCCTTCACGGCGCGGCCCAGATCGACGCCTGTTACGGAGCGGGCCGAACCGGTCCCCTGCCCCTTTTCCGGGTCCCAGGCGATGGCGACGGCGGGGCGGTGGAAGCGGTCCTTGAGCCGCGACGCCACGAGGCCCACGACGCCGGGATGCCAGTCCGGTGATCCCGCCACCACGACAGGGCGCTCGCCGAGAAACGCTTCTTCCGCGCGCACGGCATCCTCGGCCTGCGCGAGCGTCAATTGCTCCAGCGTCTGGCGTTCGCGGTTCAGGCGGTCGAGTTCGCTGGCGATGCGCCCTGCTTCAATCGGATCATCCGTCGTCAGCAGACGCGCACCGAGCGCCGCATCGCCGATGCGCCCGCCCGCATTGATGCGCGGCCCCAGCAGGAAGCCCAGATGATAGGCCTCCGGCGGTTCTTTCAGCCCTGCGGCGTCCATCAGGGCGGAAAGACCCGCCCGGTTGCGCTGGCGCATCACTTTCAGGCCCTGCCGCACGAAGGCGCGGTTCAGGCCCGTGAGCGGCACAACATCCGCCACGGTGCCGAGCGCCACGATATCCAGCATGCCCATCAGATCGGGCACATTGCGGCCCGCAAGCAATCCTTTGGCGCGCAGCAGACGATTTAGGGCCACCAGGGTCATGAAGACGACGCCGCAGGCCGCGAGCTTGCTAAGACCCGAGAGGTCATCCTGCCGGTTCGGGTTCACGATGGCGACAGCCTCGGGCAGGGTATCGCCCGCGAGGTGATGGTCCAGCACCACGGTATCAAGGCCGATGCGCTTCGCCTCCGCCAGCGGCTCGTGGCTGGCGATGCCGCAATCCACGGTGACAAGCAGTTTCGCGCCATCCGCGTGCAGCATGCGGATGGCCTCGCTGTTAGGGCCATAGCCTTCGGTGATGCGATCCGGGATGTGGATGCGCGTCTTCACGCCGAAGGCTTTAAGATAGAGCGACAGCAAAGCTGCGGAGGTCGCGCCATCGACGTCGTAATCGCCGAAAATGGCGACGGGATCACCTGATTCGATACTTGCACAAAGCCGCGCAACCGCCTGATCCATATCGCGAAGCGTCGATGGATCAGGCATCAGATCGCGAAGCGTGGGCTCAAGAAACAACGGCACATCCGCCGCCAGAACGCCCCGCCCCGCGATCACCCGGGCGAGGCTGTCGCGCAGGCCGTGCAGCTGGGAGATGGCCAGGGCCTCACGCTGGGCGGCGGCGTCAAGGCGGTCGATCCAGCGGCGGCCGGTGAGAGAGCTTTCGACGTTGAGGAAGGCTTGCATCAGCGGGCTGTCCTGCAGGAACGGGCGCCCTTCTCCCTGTGCAGGAGAAGGAAAAACACCATTACTCCGGCAGGAACTTCTTCAGTTCACGATGCTCGCCCTGAATACGCCGCACGGTGCCGGTGAGCGAGCGGTAGATAATCGTCTCCGTCTCGACGATATCGCCGCGGAAGCGCACGCCCTTCAGCAGCGAACCGTCAGTGACGCCCGTCGCTGCCACGACTGTATCGCCCGAGGCGAGTTCCGAGAGGTCGTATTTCTTCTTCGGATCCTTGACGCCCATCTTGGCGGCGCGGGCCACCTTTTCCGGTGTGTCGAGGATGAGACGGCCCTGCATCTGGCCGCCGACGCAGCGCAAGGCGCCCGCCGCCAGCACGCCTTCCGGTGCACCGCCGATGCCGAGATAGATATCGATGCCGGTCAGATCGGGCTGCGTCGTCTGAATCACGCCGACCACATCACCATCCGTGATGAGGCGGATGGCGCAGCCGATCTTGCGCAGTTCGGCGATCAGTTTGGAGTGCCGCTCGCGATCCATCACCAGCGCCGTGATTTCGCCCGGCTTGACGCCCTTGGCCTTGGCCAGCGCGTGAATGTTGTCGGTCGCCGAGGCATCAAGATCGACGACACCCTTCTTGTAACCGGGCCCGATGGCGATCTTGTGCATATAGACGTCAGGCGCATAAAGCAGCGTGCCCGCTTGAGCCATGGCCATCACGGCGATGGAACCCGGCATATCCTTGGCGCACAAGGTCGTGCCTTCCAGCGGATCGACCGCGATATCGACCTTGGGGCCCTTCTTGGTGCCGACTTTCTCGCCGATGAACAGCATGGGCGCTTCATCGCGCTCGCCCTCGCCGATGACGATCTCACCGTCGATGGGCAGGCGGTTCAACTCGCGCCGCATGGCATCCACGGCCGCCTGATCGGCGGCCTTTTCGTTGCCATGGCCGCGCAGATGGGCGGATGCGACCGCCGCACGCTCCGTCACACGCACCAGCTCCATCGTGAGGATGCGTTCGATTATCTGGTTTTCGGAAACGACGAGATCGACCATGGATACCTCAGCAAGGGCCTGAAAGCCCGCAAGAATCTGATTTCAAAGCACCTGTAGCAGGCGCGCGGCGCAGCGTCACGCCCGCTCGATGCGGATGACCTGCGGCGGGCCGTCGAGCACACCCTTTTCGGCAATGGAGGCCACGGCAGCGCGGATCAGGTGCTCTGTCGTGGCATGGGTGATCAGGATGATAGGCACCGTGGATTGCTTCGGCGAGCCCTTCTGGATGATCGATTCAAGGC
>CAXTUM010000447.1:0-3253 GCA_964247205.1 uncultured Beijerinckiaceae bacterium | reverse complement strand
CTGGAAGCCGCCGGGGCCGGCCACTGGCTGAAACCGAGAATACGCCTTGGCGCACCCGCCCCGATGATCAGGCCGACATCGCCCTCGATATCAGGCTCACCCGAGGCATTGCCCCAGGCCACCACGACATGCCGCTCCCCCGCCATGAAGATATCCGCCTGCTGCAGCCGCGCCTGCAGGACTCCGATCTCTGCATCCTGCTCCGTCACCCTCTGCGACCACCGCTGGCGGCCGATGATATGGAAAATGGAGATCGTGGTGGTGAGAATGACAAGGCCGATGAAGATCAGCCCCAGCGGGCCGCTCATGTCCATGATCAGGGGCTGCGTGCTGTCGCGTGTCAGGATCGAGAGCCGCAATCCGAAATCGTTGGCATTGGCGAGAGCAGGCGCCGCAAAGCATGCCGAAGACAGCAAAAGGCCGCCCACCCGCATGACTGCGCCGGGAACGTGATTCCAGCTGCTGATGGCCTTCGTGGCCATGCGCTCAACCTCGGTTCGTTTTCAGGTCACTCCGTCAATGTCGACCCGAATCACCCTGACACTACAGTTGCGGTGACTCCGTGAGGAAGTGGTTAATCAAAAGAAAAGCCCCGCAGAAGCGGAGCTTTTGATGGTTCAAAAACAGAAAGGGAACAGAGCGGAATCAAACCTGCTTTGTCCCCAGCCTGTGAATAACTCAGTAGCGGTAGAGCTCCGGCTTGAACGGGCCGGCCTGCTTGACGCCGATGTACTTGGCCTGCTCCTTGGAGAGAACGGTGAGCTTGGCGCCGACCTTGGCGAGATGGAGCGACGCCACCTTCTCATCGAGGTGCTTGGGCAGCGTGAACACCTTGTTCTCGTAGGCCTTGTGGTTGTTCCACAATTCGATCTGGGCCAGCGTCTGGTTCGAGAACGAGCAGGACATCACGAAGGACGGATGGCCCGTGGCGTTGCCGAGGTTCACCAGACGGCCCTGCGACAGCAGGATGATGCGGCGGCCCGACGGGAACTCGATCTCGTCGACCTGCGGCTTCACGTTGTCCCACTTGAAGTTCTTCAGCGCCGCAACCTGAATTTCGCTGTCGAAATGGCCGATGTTGCAGACAATGGCGCGGTGCTTCATGGCGCGCATGTGATCGACGGTGATCACATCGAGGTTGCCGGTGGCGGTCACGAAGATGTCGGCGCGCGGCGCGGCATCATCCATGGTCACGACCTCGTAGCCTTCCATAGCGGCCTGCAGGGCGCAGATCGGATCGATCTCGGTCACAAGGACGCGGCAACCGGCCTGGCGCAGCGATGCCGCCGAACCCTTGCCCACATCGCCGTAACCGGCAACGACGGCGACCTTGCCCGACATCATCACATCCGTGCCACGGCGCAGCGCATCCACGAGTGATTCACGGCAGCCATAGAGATTGTCAAACTTCGACTTGGTGACCGAGTCATTGACATTGATTGCCGGAAACGGCAGGCGGTCGGCCTTGGCGAGTTCATACAGGCGATGCACGCCCGTGGTGGTTTCTTCCGAAACGCCCTTGATGGCGTCGCGCGTCTTGGTGAACCATCCCGGATTCTCCTTGAGGATGCGCTTGATGAGGGCGAAGAAGATCGTCTCTTCCTCGTTGCCCGGCTTCTTCAGGAAATCGCCCTTGCCGGCTTCGGCTTCCGCACCCAGGATGACCAGCATGGTGAGATCACCGCCGTCATCGAGGATCATGTTCGGCGTGCCGCCGTCACCCCACTGGGCCGTCTTGTAGACATATTCCCAGTAATCCTCGAGCGTCTCGCCTTTGATCGCAAAAACCGGCGTGCCGGTGGCGGCGATGGCGGCAGCAGCGTGATCCTGCGTGGAATAGATGTTGCAGGATGACCAGCGAACATCCGCACCCAAAACCTTGAGCGTCTCGATCAGCACGGCTGTCTGGATCGTCATGTGCAGGCAGCCCGCGACGCGCGCGCCCTTGAGCGGCTTCTTGCCCTTGTATTCTTCGCGGATCGCCATCAGGCCGGGCATTTCATCCTCGGCCATGTTGATTTCCTTGCGGCCATACTCGGCCAGCGTGATATCGGCGACGATGTAGTCCTTGGCGACCGGCATGGGATGCTCCTCGTAAGCGCGGGTACAAATCTTCGCGGCGCTATAGCAGGCGAAGCCAAGGGCGGCAATAAGGATATAAAGATTTCTTTATGTGACGTAAGTTGCGGCTGGTTTCACCTATCGCCGGTCCCTGAAGAACGACCGCAGCAGGTCGGCAGCCTCGCCCTCGCGGAATCCGCTGTAGACCTCCGGTGCATGATGGCAGGTTGGCTGATTGAAGAAACGCACCCCGCTGTCCACCGCGCCGCCCTTGGGATCGCTGGCGGAATAGTAAAGCCTGCGGATGCGTGCAAAGGAGATCGCTCCGGCGCAAAGCGTGCAGGGCTCCAGCGTCACATAAAGATCCGCGCCCGGCAGCCGCTCGCTGCCAGCCTTTCCGCAGGCCATACGGATTGCCAGAACCTCGGCATGCGCCGTGGGGTCCTTGAATTCCAGCGTGCGGTTTCCCGCCGAAGCGAGCACCTCGCCGTCGCGGACAATCACGGCACCAACCGGGGTCTCGCCACGCGCCGCCGCCTGCCCGGCCTCGTGAAAAGCCAGATCCCAGATCGCTTTTTGCCTGTCGAGGCCCGAAACGCCGCTCGCCTTGCCCATGGCTTGCTGATAACAGGGCGCAATGAGTGATGATAGATACCAAGGTCGCCCGCCCCGCAGCGGCAGCCGCAGTGGACCCCCTCGCCGTGACGGCGACAGGCCCTCCCGCCCCGGTGATGACCGGCCCTTCCGCAAGCGCGAGGATGGCGACAGGCCGCCCCGGCCGCACAACCGCGATGGTGACCGCCCGACGGGTGATCGGCCCCCGTTTCGCGGCAAACCGGCTTTCGGTGACAAGCCGCGCTTTGGCGACAAACCCCGTTTCAGCGACAAACCGCGTTTCGACCGGCCTCGCTCCGATCGTCCCGAAGGCGACAGGCCGTTCCGTCCGAAGCCCAAACCGCGTGATGACGGCCCATGGAATCCCGATGGCGAGCGCATCGCCAAGGTGATGGCCCGCGCCGGGCTTTGCTCGCGCCGCGACGCCGAAGAGTGGATCGCTGAGGGGCGCGTCAGCGTCAACGGCAGCGTCATCGACAGCCCTGCCCTCAACATCATGCCGTCGGACAAGGTCGTGATCGACGGCGAGCCAATGCCCGAGCGCGAGCGCACGCGGCTGTGGCTCTATCACAAGCCC
>CAXTUM010000446.1:0-3264 GCA_964247205.1 uncultured Beijerinckiaceae bacterium | reverse complement strand
CCTTCAAGCCATTCCAGCGCTCTTCCAGTTCACGCAGATTGGCGATCACGCGGTAGATCGCATCGATGGCGTTGGCCCCGCTGCCCATCTCGCGCACATGCACGGGCTGGCCCCGCACCTCGACCTGAAACCAGAGAACGCCGACATTGGCGCGCACCAGCATCTCCTCCTCCGGCTCGGGGATGAGCGCCGCATCGGCGCGGTAGCCCCTGAGATGCGTCATCAACGCGCCGTTGCCGGTGGATTCCTCCTCCACCACGGATTGCAGATACACCGTCGCGGCGGGCTGCAGCCCGATTCGCTTCAGCGCATCCAGCGCGGAGAGGTTGGCGGCATGACCCACCTTCATGTCGGCGCCGCCGCGCCCGTAAAGCCAGTCACCCGTGATCACTGGATCGAATGGCGGATGCGTCCACATGTCGGCGGGTCCGGTCGGCACCACATCGACATGCGCCTGCAGGATGAGCGAGCGCCCCGTTTCCTCGCGCGGCCGGTGGATGCCGACCACGATGGGCGCCTGGGAATGCTGCGGCGAGAACTTCGAGCCGCCGGGATGCCGCTCGATGGCTTCGCGGTCCATGGCAAAGCGCTCCATGACATAACCGCGGTCCCGCCATGTGCGGAAAATGAAATCCTGGATGGCATGCTCCTCGCCGCGCAGGCTGGGGAAGCGGATCAACTCCTGGCTGAAGCTGATCTGATCAGCGAACCCGGCCTCGACCGAGGCCAGGATGCGGGCGGTGACGTCAGCGGCGAGCGGCAAGGGACATGGCTTTCCTGGGAGCATTCACGGCAGCCGTTCGCTTGCGGAGCGTACCCTGCCATCATCACTGAACTCATCAGCCGCCTGTTGCCTTTGTCAACCGCCTGGCCATCTGGTTCTTGACAATATGATTATAATCCTATAAATATCCTCCCCATCATCCGCTTCGCCGCGTGCACCGGCAAAGCGACGATTGAAAAGGTTTGCGGTTCGATCTTGGCCGAAAACCGGCCTCCACTTTTCGGGATCGAACCACGGGTTCCGGGTGCTGACACCGCCCGGATGGCCGGGGTCTCCGTCGGGGACCGTTCTGCGCCGCTTTCCACCCTCTCCATCATCCCCCGCAGGACGCGACGGGTGACGGGGACCCCGGTTTTCACACCAGAGGCGAACCTCCGGCGGGTATCCCGCGCGGGGGCAAAGGTGTTTCGGCCCGCCCGGGAACCCGGCGGCTCTCCGCGCGTTACTCCCGCCAACCCACAGGAGAATTCCATGCCGACACCGCAGGAACTTGAAGCCACTTTCTGGAAGGCGCTGCGCGCCGACATGACCGTCATGCTCGGCCTTGACGGCGCGGAGGACGGCCATGTGCGCCCGATGACCGCGCAGGTCGAAGGCGATGCCGACCGCGGCCCGATCTGGTTCTTCGCCGGGATGGACAACGGCATCGTGAAAAACCTGGGAGCCAGGCGCAGGGCCGTCGCCGCGTTCAGCTCCAGCGGCAACGATGTCTTCGCCAGCATCAGGGGCAATCTCACGCTCGACAACGACCGCGCCGTGATCGACCGCCTCTGGAACCCGTTCGTGGCCGCATGGTATCCCGGCGGCAAGGAAGACCCCAACCTGGCCCTGCTGCGCCTCGACCCCGAGACCGCTGAAATCTGGGAGAACAGCTCCGGCCTCGTGGCCGGGATCAAGATGCTGTTCGGCGCCGATCCGAAGGCGGATTACAAGGACAAGGTGGCGACCGTGTCGCTGGCTTAGGCCAGAGGGACAGACGGCCGCTGGGTTTATGCCGCCGCCGTCCCGCCGCAAAGCGTGAATCCGCCCCTCACGGAAAACAGGAAGGTTGAATTGTCATGGCAGGGATATGGACCGGCGCAGAGCGCGCACAACAGCTGAGACGCACCCCATGAGAAGGCGTTTGCGGACATTGCTGCATTCGGTCCGGCGGCGCGCGCAACCGTCACCGGACGGCAGCGCAGGAATCGTCGTCACGCCTGTGGAAGCCAGACAGGGGTTCCTCGGAAAGCCGGTTCTGCTCGTGCTGACCGTGAGCATTCTGCTGGCGGTTGTGTCGATCGCTATCATTCTGATGTCGGAGGCCTGATGCGATCAGTATCTCCGGCGGATTTCCGCGCGGGGGACAAGTTTGTTTGCATCAGCGGCGTGCGTGCTTCGAGACGCCGTAAGCGCGGCTCCTCAGGTTGAGAAACCTGGTGGATTGCAGAACACCGATCCCCTCATGCTGAGGAGCCCCACTTGGGGCGTCTCGAAGCACGCACGCGGGCTGTGCAGGGCGGGTGGCGGCGTAATTTTACCTTATGCGTTCTTGTGAGGAATCGCGGGTCCTGCTACACTCTTCGCATGAAACCAGACGCTATGCGCCCCCTCACGATCTCTCTCTCGCCGCAGCAGCTGACCCGCATCCAGCAGGCCGTGGATACGGGGGCCTATGCCTCGAACAGCGAGGTTCTGCGCGAGGCCTTGCGGCTGTGGGAGCAGCGCGAGGAACTGCGGATGCTGGAGATCGCGCGGCTCCGGCAGGCCTATGAAGAGGGCATCGCCAGCGGGCCTTCCGTTGATGGCGAAAAAGCGTTCGAACGCATCCGCGCACGGATCAGCGCAGCCGCCCGCAAATCCGCATGAGCTACAGGCTTCGCCCGCAAGCGGTCGAGGACATTGCATCGATTGCGCTGTTCATCGCGGCGGACAATCCGCACGCGGCGCAGACATGGGCGGATGGAATACAGAAGAGTTGTCGCAGGATCGGCGATATGCCGGGCATCGGGGCACCAAGGCCAGAGGTTACAGCGGGACTGCGCATCCTGCCGGTCGGGAATTATCTCATTCTTTACGTCCAAACGGAGACCGGCGTGGATGTTCTTCGGGTGATTCACGGAGCGCGGGATCAAGGGAACTGGATGTGACGGAGTAGCGACGATGAATTGATGCAATTCGTATCCTGTCACCTTAATTCAGGAGCAAACCGGGGACTGCTTCCGCTTTCCGGAGCGAAGCGGTAGCGCAGCAGAGGAAACCGGTAGCTGTCCCCGCTTTGCGAGAAGGATATGGCGCAAGAGTTGGCTGAATTATTTATGCAATTGATATCATGTCCCCTAATTCCCCGAATTCCCCGGCAAGCTATTTATGCAATTGATATCATGTCCCCGTAACCCCGAATTCCCCGGCAAGCTATTTATGCAATTGATATCATGTCCCCGTAACCCAGATCTGATCGAGCCCCGTGGGCCTGAGGCCGCGGACGAGATTGGGCACGA
>CAXTUM010000445.1:0-3265 GCA_964247205.1 uncultured Beijerinckiaceae bacterium | reverse complement strand
AGCTGATCGATATCGGTGGGGGCTACCCGCGCCTCGATCTGCAACTCCTCGTTCAGAGGCACGATGAGCATGGCCGGTTCGGCGGGCGAAATCACGCCGCCAATGGTATGGACATTGAGCTGGTGGACATAGCCATCGATGGGCGAGCGGATATCAACCCGCTTCAGCTGGTCCTCGGCAGCCACCTTGCGCTCCAGCAGTTCCGCGCTCTTGGCCTGCAAATCGCGGAGTTCCTTGCCGGTTTCGGTCTGCATGTCGATGTCGAGTTGCAGAAGCTGAATGCGGATTTCGGAAATCTTGCCCTCGGACTGGGCCTTCTGTGAGACCAATTGCCCCTTCTGGCCCAGCATGTTGGCGGCCTCACGCTCCAATGGCATGATCCGGGTCATGGGAACGAGATTGCGCTTGAACAGATCGCGCAGGCCATCAAGCTCCAGTTTGAGAAGCCGTATCTGTTCATCGCGCGATACGACCTGGGAACCGATCCCGGATATTTCATCGCCAAGCTGCTCGGTGCGCTTGCCCAGTTGCTGCTTCTGGCCATCCCGCTGCGAGCGGCGGGTTTCGAGAAGCCGGGCCTCGTCCGCCACGGACTTCGCCACATCGGGGACGTGCATGCGGGCCTGAAGCTCGGCGGGCAGCACCATATCACCGCCGTTGCGCTCGGCTTCCAGCCGCGACTGGCGCGCCATGATCTCATCCAGCTGCTTGACGATGACCTGCAGGTTGGCGCGTGTCAGGGTCTCATCGAGCTGAAGCACCAGATCGCCCGCCTTGACGCGCTGGCCCTCGCGGACCGGCAGCACAGCGACGATTCCGCCAGTCTGGTGCTGGATCTTCTTGACGTTGGTGTCCACCACGAGCTGCCCCGGCGCGACCACCGCGCCTGACAGGGGAGATACTGCGGCCCAGAGACCAATCGTGCCGCCAAAGAGCCCAAGCGCCGAAACCCCTGCCAGGAAGGCCCGCCGCATGGAGGAGGAATAAGCAGAAGGTTTTTTTTCGGGTTTCATGATCAGCTGTCCTTGCCCGCGGCGGTCTGCCCGCCAGGGATTGCGCCCGCACGAAGAAGTGCGAGCGGCTGTTGCAGATTGCCGCGATTGGGCGGCGCGGACCCAAAGGGATGCGGCGCTGCGGGGGGCTGTGCAGCCTGTGCGGCTTTCATCATGTTCTGGCGATATTCATCCCGGGTGACAATCTGCAGACGGCCGTCATGCACGCGGCCGACATAATCCATCACGTTGAGCAGGCTGGTCTTGTGCGACACGATGATCACGATGCCCCCGCGATCGCGAATCGCGGACACCGCATGCACGAGCGCCGTTTCACCGTCGGAATCAAGGTTGGAGTTCGGTTCGTCCAGGATCAGCAGGAACGGATCACGGAACATGGCGCGGGCGAGGCCGACGCGCTGGCGCTGGCCGCCGGACAGCGTCATGCCGGACTCCCCGAGACGGGTGTCATAGCCGCTGGCAAATTTGAGGATCATGTCATGAGCCCCGGCGGCTTGCGCGGCAGCCACGATCTCCTCATCCTTCACATCCGGATTGAACCGCGCGATATTCTCGGCAATCGTTCCTTCGAACAGCTCCACGTCCTGCGGCATATAGCCGAGGTGGCTGCCCAGTTGCTCTGGATCCCACTGGTCCAGTGCTGCGCCATCAAGACGCACGCTGCCCCGCAGCAGCGGCCAGACGCCGGCCAATGTGCGAACCAGAGTGGACTTGCCACTGCCGCTGGGGCCGATGAGCAGGAGCCCTTCTCCGGCCTTCAGCAGCAGACTGGCCCCCACCACGATGGGGGTCTGGCGACCGGGAATGCCGACGGCGACATCGTCCGCCGCAAACTGCATCTGCGGCACGGGCAGATCCGTCCGCTCCGGCTCGGCAGCCGCATGCCCCAGGAGATCATTGAGCCGCGCTATGGACTGGCGGGACGCCACGAAGCCCTTCCAGTGTGCCACAGCTGTCTCGATCGGAGCCAGAGCGCGCGACGTCAGGATCGATGCGGCAATCATCGCACCCGGCGTCATCTGCTGCTGGATCACGAGCCAGGCGCCAAAGCCCAGTACCGCTGACTGGAACGCCATGCGGAAAATCTTCGCGGCGGAACCAATGCTGTTGCTGGCATCGGATACTGAAAGCTGCGTCGTAACAAAGCGGTCATTCACCTTGCGCCAGCGCTCGCGGAACACACCGCCCATGCCCATGGCCTGCAGCGCTTCGGCATTGCGGCGGCTGGCTTCCGCCAGCATCATGCGCTCGGCCCCGGCAGAGGTCAGCGCCAGGGTGCCTTTCTTGGTCAGGCGCTCGGTCCAGAGCGTCAGGCCAATGATGACCACGCCGCCGATCAGGGCGAGCACGCCAAGAGAGGGATGCAGCAGGAAACAGCCGATGAAAAAGATCGGCATGAACGGCATGTCGAAAAACGCCGTCGGTCCCATGCCGCCGAGAAAGCTGCGGACCGTGTCGAGGTCTCGCACGCCCTGCATCGACTGATCGCTGCGCGCGCCCTTCAGCGGCAGTTTGCGCATCATGTCGAAGATGGTGGGCGAGAGCGCCTCATCAAACTGTGCGCCGGTCCGCGCCAGCATGCGCGTGCGGATCGTATCCAGAAAGCCCTGCAGCACGAAAGCCACGAGAACGATCAGCGAAAGGCCGATCAGGGTCGGGACGCTGCGGCTCGTGAGCACGCGGTCATAGACCTGCAGCATATAGATCGAACCGGTCAGCATCAGAAGGTTGATGCAGCCCGAGAATGCGCCAATACCGAGGAACGAAGGGCGCAAACTCCGCAATTGTTCGGACGCCAAACGCTTTTGCTGGCCGGGTCTTGTCATGGATCGCCCCGATGGGTCCCTGGACCCGGAAAGAATTTGTTTCTGCAATAAAGTCCGGCGACCGCTCACCGCACCCCTATCTCAGGGTATCATGACACGATTGAAGTCAAATTTCCATTAACTCATCGTCAAAAGCGGCAGCTGGCGCAAACCTCAGCACACGCATCCATGCTGAACCATCATGATACGTGCCCCCTTCGGCATTGTGTCGAAGAGCGGCCGGTCCGTCCCCGTCATCCAGACCTGACCGCCAATCCCCGCAAGGCGCTGATAAAGCGCTTCCCGGCGGCGGGGATCAAGATGCGCCGCCACCTCGTCCAGAAGCACCAGAGGCGCCATGCCGGACATCTGCCGAACCAGCTGCGCATGGGCAAGGATCAGGCCGATCAGCAAGGCTTTCTGCTCGCCGGTCGAGCATCGCTCGGC
>CAXTUM010000444.1:0-3271 GCA_964247205.1 uncultured Beijerinckiaceae bacterium | reverse complement strand
TGTCACCACCGCTGATCCATCTCAAGGCTATCGCCCATGGCTTTGGCGGCACACGCATCCTGAACGGCGCGGAACTCGCGGTCGAAAAGGGTGACCGGCTGTGTCTGGTCGGCCGCAATGGATCAGGGAAATCGACCCTGCTCAAGATCGCGGCGGGCCTGCTGGAGCCGGATGCTGGCGAGCGTTACGTGCATCCGTCCGCCACCGTGCGCTACCTGGTGCAGGAGCCCGATCTGACGGCTTGGCCCACTACTGGCGCTTACGTGATGTCGGGCCTTGGCGAGGGCGATGATCCGTATCGCGCCACGCAGTTCATGGAGGCGCTGGGCCTCACCGGCGACGAGGGCACGGAAAGGCTTTCGGGCGGCGAGGCACGCCGGGCCGCGCTGGCGCGGATTCTGGCGCCCGAGCCCGATATCATCCTGCTCGATGAACCCACGAACCATCTCGATCTCCCCGCCATCGAATGGCTGGAGGGGACGCTGGCACGTCTGAAATCCGGCCTTGTCGTGATCAGCCATGACCGGCGCTTCCTCGCAAACCTGTCGCTCGCCACACTCTGGGTGGACCGGGGGCAGGTGCGGCGCATGGAACGCGGCTTCGACCATTTCGAGGCCTGGCGCGACGAGGTGCTGGAGCAGGAGGAGCGCGACAACCAGAAGCTCGCCCGCAAGATCGTGGCCGAGGAGCACTGGCTGCGCTACGGCGTCACCGCGCGGCGCAAGCGCAATGTGCGGCGTCTCGGCCTGTTGCAGGATCTGCGCAGCCAGTGGCGCACCCGTGGCGGGCCGCAGGCCGGTGTCACCATGACGGTGTCCGAGGCCGAGGAGAGCGGCAAGCTCGTGATCGAAGCCAATGGGATCAGCAAGAGTTACGGATCCGAAACAATCGTCCGCAATCTCTCGATCCGCATTGCCAACGGCGACCGGCTGGGCATCGTCGGCCCCAATGGCGCGGGCAAGACGACATTGATCAATCTGCTGACGGGGGAGAACGAACCCGATGAGGGCAGCGTCAAGATCGGCCTGAGCGTCGCGCTGTCGACACTCGACCAGAAGCGCGAGAATGTGAACCCGGCTTTTACCCTCAAGGAGGCGATGACCGACAACCGGGGCGATATCATCGAGGTCGGCGGCGAGCCCAAGCATGTCATGGGCTATCTCAAGGATTTCCTGTTCTCTCCCGAGCAGGCCCGGACGCCGATTTCCGTTCTCTCCGGCGGCGAGCGTGGCCGCATGATGCTGGCGCGCGCGCTGGCGAAGAAATCCAACCTGCTGGTGCTGGACGAGCCCACCAACGATCTCGACCTCGAAACGCTGGATCTCCTGCAGGAGATGCTGATGGATTATGCCGGAACGCTGATCCTCGTCAGCCATGACCGCGATTTTCTCGACCGCGTCTGTTCCTCCGTGCTGATGTCGGAGGGGAAGGGCCGCTGGGTGGAATATGCCGGGGGCTATTCCGATATGGTGGCGCAGCGCGGGATGGGCGTTCAGGCCAAAGCCACGCAGGCCGTGAAACTCGCGGAAAAATCCGCTGCTGATACCGCAGCACCCGCTTCAGCCGCCGTTTCATCCCGCAAGCTGTCGTTCAAGGACCGTCACGCGCTCGACACGCTGCCCGGCATTGTCGATGCCATGGGCCGCGATATCGCCAAGCTGGCAGCTGTTCTGGCCGAGCCCGGCCTCTATACGCGCGACCGCAGCCGCTATGACAAGGCCTCCGCGATGCTGGCCGAAATTCAGGCCAAGCGCGAAGCCAGCGAGGAGGAATGGCTGCGGCTGGAAATGCTGCGGGAAGAAGTGGAGGGGTGACACTGCGTCCACAATCACGCGTAAGTTCACTGTCTTGCCCCCGCCATGTTCAATGACTAGATGGAACCACGGAAGCAGCGGAGTGCGGCGTTTGGATTCTCTACCCTCGTCAGCTCCGCAGCGGCGGCGTCTCAAGATCATCGGAACCGTTGCGAGCCTGGCGCTTTTCGCCATTTCCGTGGCCGTTCTCGGCTTTATCGTGAAAGAGCTGGATGCGCAGGAGATCCGGACCGCTTTCGCGGCAGCCAGCGGACGCCAGATCGCGCTCGCTATCCTGTGCACCGCGCTCAGCTATCTGGTGCTTACGGGATATGACGCCATCGGCTTTCGCCAGCTCGGCCACAAAGTGCCGTACAGAACGACGGCGTTGGGCTCCTACACCAGTTATGCCGTCAGCTTCACCCTGGGCTTCCCGCTGATCACAGGCGGAACAGTTCGGTACTGGATCTATTCGACCATCGGCATCGGTGCGAAAGTCATCGCCAGCCTGACGCTGATCGCGGGCGTGACGTTCTGGCTCGGCATGGGTACGGTGCTGGGCTTCTGCCTGATCTGGAAGCCGGTGGAGATCGCGGAACTGAACCGCCTGCCCGTGCTGATGAACCGCTTTCTGGGCATCGCGATCCTCGGCGCCATCACCAGCTATTTCGTCTGGGTATCGCTGAAACCGCGCGCGCTGACGTTTCAGGGCTGGACCATGACCATGCCTGATCTCAAGGTCAGTCTGGCGCAGCTGACCATTGGCGCACTGGATGTCTGCGCGGCGGGTGCGGCGCTTTATATCCTGCTGCCGCAAGGCTATGGCATCCCCTACGGAAGCTTCATCGCAGCCTATGTCTTTGCCTGCATTCTGGGCATCATCAGCCATGCGCCGGGCGGCATCGGCGTCTTCGAGGCGACAATTTTGCTGGCGCTCCCCGGCATTCCTTCGGAGCAATTGCTGGGCTCGCTGCTGCTGTTCCGTCTATGGTATTACATCGTGCCCTTCGTGCTGGCGCTGGCGCTGCTCGCGGGGCGGGAGATCATGCTGCGCTGGCGTCTGCTCAAGACGGATATGGCGCAGGTCGAATTCACGCGCAAAGCCATGCCGGGGGACAAGGAACGCCGTGACATCCACCGCCGATGACGTGATCCGGGCCTTTCCCCATGCGGCGGTGCTGACCGGCGCGGGGGATGGCGTTGTCGTCTTCAATCCAGCTGCTGCCGCCCTGTTTCCCTATCTGAAGCCAGACCAGCCGCTGAGCTTCGCCATCCGCGATCCGGAAATCCTCACCGCCGTCAGCGCCACGGGCCGCGACGGCATGCCCCGCAAATTCGAGATCTTCGAGCGCCTGCCGGTGGAGCGCGCTTTTGCCGTCAGCGTCGCGCGCCTGCCATCGGGCGGCACGCTGATTGTCTTTGATGATCTGACACCGGGGCGCAGGCTGGAGCGGATGCGGGTCGATTTCGTGGCCAAT
>CAXTUM010000443.1:0-3281 GCA_964247205.1 uncultured Beijerinckiaceae bacterium | reverse complement strand
GTGACGATCCGGCCCCAGTTGTCGAGATCAGCCCGCGCGATCCGCGACGACCGCAGTTGCTCGTGCGCATAGAGACCGGGCTCGATGCTGGCCACGACATGCTCGGTAATTTCATCCTGCACGGTGAAGATATCCGTAAGTGTCCGGTCGAATTTCTCCGCCCAGAGCTGGATGCTGCTTTCTGCATCGATCAGATGCGCATTCACACGCAACCTGCCGTCCTCAACTCTCACATTGCCCTTGAGAATGTAGCGCACGCCCAGTTCGGCCGCGACCTGCCGTGTATCAATTTGCCGGGTATCGACCGCTCCTGCCTGATAGACGAGAGCGGAATTCCGCGAGATCACAAACAGCCAGCGCAGACGCGACAGTTCGGTCGTGATGTCTTCGGTAATACCGTCAGCGATATAGGCAACCTGCCGGTCAATGCCGAGATCGGTGAAGGGCAGAACAGCGAGCGAAGGTCCGGCTGGCGGCGTGACAGGCTTTCTTTCGAAGGCCGGGGCTGAAGCCGTGCTCGCACGGATATCGGCAATCAGCGCAAGGGTCTCCCGTTCCGGATCACACCCCAGTTCGCGGCGTATGTCCCTGGCCAGGGCATCGGCGTGATGCAGGGCCGCCTGCCGTCCGCGAAAAGCCAGCAGAACGCGCAGGAAAAGCCGTTGATACTCTTCATTCAGGGGATCGATTTCGACCAGCTTCTCCGCAAAGCCCAGGGTGCGCGCATCATGGCCAGCGACAAGCTGTGTTTCCGCATGGCGGTGGAGTGTGGCGGCGATCACCCTTTCGATCCTGTGCCTCTCGGACTGACGCCACGCATCGAAAGCATCCTTGCGCAGTTCCAGCCCGTCCAGGAAAGGCCCCTTGTAGTGGTCGACGGTCCGCTGGGCATCGTCGAGCCCGCCCCGCGCGCACAGGTCAAGGAGTTCGCGGGCGTCGCACCTGACGTGACTGCGGTGCAGGCGCACCTGATGCATGTCGCTTGAAAGAATCTCGTCAGCAGCCGGGCCGAGCTCCCGGCGCAGCCGGGCAAGGGATTGACGCAGGTTCTGACGGGCCTGATGCTCGCCGACATCACCCCAGAACAGAACGGCCAGCCGCTCCCGGCTTTCCAGCATATCCGGTCTGAGAGCGAGATAGGCGAGAAGCCCGACATGGGTTCCCGAAGGCAGTGCCGACCGGTTTCCGGAGACATGATCAAGGTATGCTGAAGGCGGGCCCAGCAGAGACAGGACAAGCGTGGCGCCTTTCCCGGTTAGCACCGGGTCAGGATTTACAGTCAGCGCTGGCAGGCCCTTGAAAAACACTTCCACCATCGAGCACCCCCGTACTCTGCATGATCAACAGACTTCCAATTGCCGTCAGGCACGGAAAATCGCCGTGTCCGATGGTTCACTGCCTTGAAACAGTAACGGAAATTTCAGCAGGCCCGCCAGAACAATACGCCCGGACGCCGGCAATGTCACGCCCGCGTCACGCTTCGATCACGCGCCCTCAAGTATGCCTTCTCCCAAGCTGAACCGGTGATGCCATCACGGCGGATTTCCGGCTTCGCGTTATGGAGAGTTCAATGCCGATCACCGCACTTGGAACGGCCATTTCGACAACCACCAACTATTTCGCCGGCAACAATCCGATCGGTCAGCTTCAGTCCCTGACGCTGACCAATGGAAACACCGTCCAGTTCGGAAGCGGCGTCGTCGGCGGCCTCCTGACCAACCCTTCCACAACAGCGGTGTTCGCCAATGCCTCGGGTGAGCCCCTCGGGACGGTCGTCCTGTCGCAAGCCGGTTCGGGCAATGGAACCATCGGCCGCATCAACGATGTTGCAGCGCTGGCGGATGGCGGTTTTGTGGTGTCCTATATCGGCAGCGGGCTGATTTCGCCGGGCGTCTACAGCGGTCAAGCCCAATGCGTGAAAGTGTTCAATGCCGATGGCAGCGCACGGGGCGAAGGCCAATTCGTGCACGCAACGGCAGGGCTCATCGGTTTCGAAGCCCAGGTCGTCGCGCTGCCCGGCGGCGGCTTCACGATGGTCTACTCCAGCACCGAGGGCCAGACCACGCTGACGAATTTCATCACGCCTCTGCTCGGCGGCCCGAATTTCGGCACAGCGTCAACCGGTGTCGATATCCGCATGCGAACTTTCGACGCCAATGCGGTTCCGACGACGTCCGAGCTGCTGATCACGGATGGCACCATCCAGTTTTCCACCCATACCTACGATCGTCGGGCCGGCAGCCAGTATGTGTCGGACGTCGACATCACGGCCAATGGCAATGTCGTGATCACCTATATGGGCGAACGTTTTGCGTTGAATGGTTCGTCCGCCCTTTACAGCAATGTCGCGGTCTATAATCCGCTGACGCTCGCGCCGGTGTTCGGGGAGCGTCCCTACACGCAGGCTGCTCTCGGGTCGGGTGTCGCTGTTTTCGGCGGCACGCTTTCGGCGCATGCATTAAACAGCGCGGTGCTTTCGAACGGGCTGATCGCCGGCGTGTTCGAGACGACTGAATCCAGCGTGTACAAGGTCTTCCTGCAACTGGTGGACGGCGCCGGCAATTTCATCAACGCACCGGTGGACCTGCTGCTCGGTCCGCCCAATGCGACCTTCACCTTTCGCACCTGGGGCATGCAAGCGCTGAACGATGACAGCTTCGTGCTGGCCATCGCCCGCAACGCCCCCGGCGGCGGCACGGATGATCTGTTCCTGCGTCACTACAGCACTGCCGGCGTGATGATCTCCGAAACGCAGATTGCGAATACTCCGGTCGGCGTCGACTTCATCCAGAGCCTCGCGAAAGGCCCGGACGGATCGCTGCTCGTGAGCTGGAATAACGGTTCGGTGAACGGCGGTTCGCTGATCCAGCAGCGCTATGTGGTGACGGGCCCAGGCGAGATTGCACTGACCGGCTCTGCCGCTGGCGATACGCCGGTGCTTGGCGGCGGCAATGACATCTATGACGGTGAAGCCGGCAATGACGTGATTTCCGGGCTTGGCGGGGTGGACCGCCTTTACGGCGATGCGGGCAACGACACGATCACTGGCGGTGCTGGCAACGACACGCTGAACGGCGGGACCGGCACTGACACGACCGTGCTCTCCGGTTTACGCTCGGACTATGCCACCTCAAAATACGCAGGCAGCCTCTATATCGCTGACCTGCGCGGCGGATCGCCCGATGGCGTGGACCAGACGCAATCGCTTGAGCGCTTCCAGTTCGCAGGCGGGGTCACACTTGCGGCGGAGGCTTTCACGCCGGTCAATTTCAACGGCGATC
>CAXTUM010000442.1:0-3287 GCA_964247205.1 uncultured Beijerinckiaceae bacterium | reverse complement strand
CTGGTTATCCCGAAAGGTGCGTTGATCGTGATATCGCCCTATGTCGTGCACCGTCACAAGATGCTGTGGGATGAGCCCGATCACTTCCGCCCCGGGCGCTTCATGCCGGGCGGGCGGGAAAAGCTCGATCGCTTCCAGTATCTGCCGTTCGGAGCGGGTCCCCGCATCTGCATCGGCATGCGTTTTGCCATGCTGGAAGCGGTGATTATCCTCACCTCGGTGCTGCGCACTTTGCGGCTGGACTGGCCGCAGCGGCAGGTTGTGAATCCGGTGCAGCGGGTGACGCTGAGGGCGGAGCCGGGGTTGAAGATGGTGCGGGCTTAGAAAAGGCTCGCGCCTACTTCTTCTTCCTGAACGCATCCAGGCTCACCACCGCAGCGGTCGGCTGAGCCTCATTGCCACTATCATCAACAGTTCCGGTCTTCTTCCCCCGGCCCTTGGTGGTGATGGTGGCGCCATCCTTCTTCGCCTTGCCCTTGTCCTGCGAGGACGAGAGAATACCCCCGTCAGGCTTGGGTGGCAGCATCGGAGCCACGGTTGAGGCGACCACGAGGGCGGGTTTCGCGCCCTTGGTGTCATCGTTCTCGGCCACGGTTTCTGGCTGCTGCACCTCGAACTTGAGGCCGAACTGCACCGAAGGATCAAAGAAACCGACGATGGCGTCAAACGGCACCAGCAGCCGCTCCGGCACGCCTCCGAAGGACAGGCCCACCTCGAATGTATGTTCCGTAAGGCCCAGATCCCAGAACTGGTGCTGCAGCACGATGGTCATCTCATCCGGATACTGCTCGCGCAGCCGGTTGGAGATGCGCACGCCCGGCGCGCCCGTCTTGAAGGAGACATAGAAATGATGTTCGCCCGGCAGGCCGTTCTTGCCGGCATCGGACAGCACATTGCGGACCACGCTGCGCAGCGCGTCCTGAACCAGAAGATCATAGCGGATGTGATCAGTCGACATGCGGCAGAGTCTAGCCGATTCCGTATGGAAGGCGAGGGGGAAAGATGCGGCAATCGATCGAAAAGGGAAGTGCAGGCTTCTGTTGCCAGGTGCCTGCGAACCCCGCCTCTGACGGCTAAGCCAGAGGACTTGATTTCGGTATTTCTAACCGCTTACGCGGCCAGAGCAACCGGAGCATAGTTGTCATTTGCAACTATAAAGTGACCCGATAACGGCGGTATCATGCCGGGCAAAAGAAGACCCTTTACACCCTCGTCGATCCTGTTTCGCCCCCGCCGGAATGGACCAGCCTCTTCAAAAGGTGATCCGCTCGGGTGGAGGCGCCGGGTACTGCCCCCGGGTCCGAAAGGCTTATTACGATGACCATTTATCGCCATAGCCGTCCGAGGACGGCAATGGACATATAATACGTCCGGGAGAATTTTGGAAGGGCGGAGTTATCAGGCCGCAGCGCTCGCCGATCCCGGCACGTGTGCAGTGCTGCCCCGCAGGCCGGCCGCGATATTGTGGTTGAGATCGATCAGGATGGTGAGTTGCGCAGGCTGCGGATCAACTGACATCTGAATCGTGCGGTTGAAGACGAACATGCCCAGATTGATGATGTTGGAGCGGATCTGGTTCGGCAGTTGGCAATCCTCGGCGGACATGGCGCTGACGAAAATCGTCCAGATCTTGCGGTTGGCCAGGAGCGCGGCCTCAAGCTCGCCCTTGCGCATGTCCCAGTTGTCGCGAATGCCCTGGAGCCTTGCTGCCGATTTCAGGAGCACATTGGCTTCGAGATCACGTCCCTGAAGGGTCTGCTGCGCCGTCCGTGCGTAGGCCTGTGCCGGATTGTTCATGTGCCGTCCCGTCGCCCATCATTGATCCTATGAGCTTTTGCTCATAAGCGATCAGCTCTTTTGCCGATTTGAGAGCTTTATAGAAGTCACCGCTTAAAATGCGGTTATTGATCTCGGCGATGATGGGTGTCGAACTGGGAGCGGCGTTAACAAAGTCTCTCACGAACTGGAAATAGAGATCGTGGTGCTTCTCGATAGACCCCTCCACATACATCAGCTGCACGGCGAAATAGATGCATTTGGCCGGGCTATCGGCGGTTTCGGAGTTCAGAATATCTTTCTCGCGCAGAATGGGTGCCTGCCCCTCGATGAAGAAGCGAGCGCGCTGCTCCCCGTTGCGGATCGCCACCTTGCCGATGATGATCTTTTCGCCGGGTTTGAGTTCAACCTTGAGCGCCATGAATCAGACGCCCCTCAGTTGAACAGGCGCAGCACAGCCTGATCCGCCTGGTTGGCGAGGCTGAGGGCCTGGGTCGAGAGCTGCTGGCGTGTCTGGAGCGCCAGAAGCTTGGCGCCTTCCTCGTTCTGGTCGGCGAGCACCAGACCATCCGCGCCGACATTGAGGGTGAGGACGGAATCCTTGGTGAACTGCTGACGGTTCTGGAGAACGGTGAGGTTGATGCCGAAGTTGGAGGCGGCGCCCCGGATCGATGAAATGTAGCTCTGGATATAGGCCAGATCGCGCTGAATCGTTGCGTCGCCGAGCGCACCCGAATCGTAGTCCGTTGCAACACTCCTTGGCGGAAAGCCGGTGGGAGCCAGCGCGTCGGGTGCAATGGGAGTGACAACCTGTGCTGTCGTGGAGCCTGCCGCGATTGGCGGGTTGCCTGCCAGGGTAGCCCGAAGGTTGATGGCTTTCACATCAAGCTGCGTCGAAAGTGTTTCATTAAAGGAAACCCGCAGATCGTAGCGGCTGTCGTAGGCGCCAGCCACGCCGCCATTCAGCATGTTGCGGCCATTGAAGCTGGCATCCGCGACCAGCTGGTTCATCTGGTTCTTGATTTCCTCGAACGACAGGCGCGCCTGGTTGCGTCTGATGTTGTCTGTGGTTGAAGACGCATCTTTGAGGATACCACTGGCAGATTCTACCAGTTTCTGCAGACCATCGATGGCTTTCACTGTGATCTTCAGCGTCTCGACCGCAATGCCCATCTGGTCGAGCAGGTTGGACAGGTCCTTGCCGCGCTGGCGCAGGCCATCCGCCTGAAAGTAGTTGAGCGGGTTGTCGAGGGCGGAATTGACGCGCTTGCCGGTAGCCAGGCGCTCCTGGCTGATCTCGAGGTTTCGCGAATGATCCTGCAGCGACAGCAGGTTGGTCCTGATCCCGCGTGAAAGGACGATATCTCCAGGCATTTGGAAGCCCTCGTTTCTTGACCCGATTCTGGGTTCCGTACGGTTTTTCTCCCGCCGGATCAGTTAACATCCATGAAGAAAGTTGGTTAACAGTTCCTTACGCGATGCTAACGGAGTGTCCATGGATCACGAGATCA
>CAXTUM010000441.1:0-3300 GCA_964247205.1 uncultured Beijerinckiaceae bacterium | reverse complement strand
CTGTTGGGCGCGGGCGTCGCCATAGGCCTGCGCATCGTCTTCGCCGTGATGATCAGCTACCTGCTCGGTGTTCCTTTCCTCAAGCTGATCGGCGGCGTGCTGCTGCTGTGGATCGGCATCAAGCTTGCGATGGGCGAGGATGAGGCCCATGAGAGCGTCGATGGCAGCACGCAGATGTGGCAGGCCGTGAAGACAATCGCCATAGCCGATGCTGTCATGAGCCTCGACAACGTGCTGGCTATTTCGGCGGCCTCGCACGGCAATGTGATCCTCTTCACATTCGGCCTGTTGCTTTCTATCCCGCTCATCATTTTCGGATCGCAGATCATCACCTCGATCATCGAGCGGTTTCCGTTCTTCATCTGGCTTGGCGCTGGCTTGCTTGGCTGGATCGCGGGTGAAATGATCGTGCAGGATACGGTGATTGTCGGCTGGGCCAAGGCGGCGCTGCCATCCCTGCTGGGGCCGAACAACGATGTTCCCGGCGGAATCGGACCATCACAGATTGTGGAATATGCAGCGCAGGCCATTGGCGCGCTGATCGTGATTGGTGCGGCATATATTCTTCGCCGCAAGCCCGCTCAAGTCGCATGAAGGCGGGGAATGGTACAGCTGCTCCGGCTTGAACGGAGGACCTTCGGATCCACAATCCGACGCTCTAACCAACTGAGCTACAGCTGCATACCTTCAGGTCGAGCCTGTGGCGGGCTCGACCGGGGCTGAATAGGACGATCCTTCCTGCGTTTCAAGCCATCACTGCGAAAATGGTTTTTATCCCAGTTCTTCCGCGATCCGCACAAGGCTGCGGTCGGTGCCAGCGGGCCCCATGATCGAGAGGCCCAGCGGTGCTCCAAGGCGTTTCGCCAGCGGCATCGACAGCTGCGGCAGGCGCGACAGGCCGGAGAGACACAGGATGTTGATGCTCTTGTTGCGGTAGCTTTCCAGCTCTGCCTCCGTGTCGGTCAATTTGGGCGCAATATCCGCCATGCTGGGCAGGATGAGGATCGCGTCCTTGCCGAGCAGGGCGGTCAGTTCGGCGGTCAGGCGTGCACGCACTTTCTCTGCCGCCTTCACTTCAGGCTTCTTGACGGCTCTTGAATAGGCAAAGCGGTCGGCGACGCCTGCACCCAGCGCTGGCTTATAGCGCTCGATCATCGCGCCATCGGTTTCCCACGCTTCCGCGCCCTGGATGCGTCGGAAAGCCCAGTAGAGCTCCTCGAACCCGCCTTTGGCGGTGATGACGGGCTGTGCCGGTCCATAGAGTTTTTCCAGCCGCTTGATGGCGGGGGACAGCGCGGCTTTAACCGCATCTTCCAGTAGATCAAAACAATCCTGCGCGATCAGCAGGCGGGGCTTTGCGGGCAAAGGCTTCCTGTCCTTCCCAAGCAGCACATCGGCCACGCGGGCGTAGGTCGCGATATCGCGCGTAAACCAGCCGCAGGTGTCAAAGCTCTTCGAAAGGTCATGTGCGCCCTTTAGCGAGACACGCCCATGCGTCGGGCGCAGGCCATAGAGCCCGCAATGGTTCGCCGGAGCACGGACCGAGCCGCCGGTGTCGCTTCCCAGCGCGACATCGCACAGGCCGTTGGAAACAGCCGCTGCCGACCCGGAAGAGGAGCCGCCCGGTATTCGGTCTTTCGCACCGCCATTCACCGGCGTGCCGAAATGCGCATTCTTGCCATTCATCGAGAAGGCCAGTTCGTCGGTGATGGTCTTGCCGGTGAAGGTCGCGCCGGCGTCCAGCAGCTTCTGGACGGCCGCCGCGTGCTTCGTCTTGATGCCAGACATCGCCAGCATATGCGGGCTGCCCGCGCTGGTCGGATAGCCCGCCACGTCGTACAGGTCCTTCACAGCGAAGGTGAGGCCCTTCAGCGGGCCGGAGCGGGCTCCCGGCGCCTTGACGGCGGGGTAGGGCATGTAACCCCGCGAGGGATCTTCCTTGAGCAGCATGATGGTCTCCTGGCTATCGCGGGGCGCACCGTGCCAACACCGGTCACCCTCGCGCTTTCAGCAGAGTGACAGTGCGCAGGACTGATTTGCAACACCCCGGAAAAAGAAAAGACGCCCCGGGGGCAGGGCGCCAGCTTTTGCAGTGCAGGTTTTCTTGTTATCGATTGCTGGCGTCAGATGGTCTTCATCATCGCCAGAAGTGACGTCAGCTGCTGCTGCGTTGCCGAGAGAAGCCGTGGCGCCAGGATGATGGCATGCGGAACGCTGCGATCATTGCCAGCTTCCTTGGCTGCTTCCAAAGCCACGAATTCCCTCAGAAGTTCTTCAGCCACGATGGCGACATCCTGTGCCGAACGAATAACGAAAGCGAGTTGCTCTTCTATCGTCGGCGGTTGGGCTGCTATGGGCGTTGGCTCGGTGTGCTGAGCCGCTTGTGCGAAAGGCAAGGCGTTCGTCCCTTCTTTCACGGATTCAGTGCCAGTCATGGCAATGCTCCATTGGTACAGGTGAGACGCTCCGGTTCAGGTCGGAGCGCAGATGAGTGCAGACTTGGCGTTGTCCCTGTTTGGGTTGCCCTGATGTTTGAAGCCTGTATCTCATTGCCCGGGCCGATCTGGCAGTTACGGGGTGATACGTTGCGTCATGTAACTGTTACATGCGAATAATCCATTCTATATCAATAACTTATCGAATGTTACAGAGTAACAGGCTGGTGCCTGGGAGAGTGCGCAAAAGCAGACCTGTCCCTGAGGCTGGCGCAAAAGCTGTTGGTTGAGATCGGCGCCATGATCGGCTATGGACGGCTTGGATCGTTTCAGGGGGCGCTCTTTTGGGGACTGGCCTCAATCCGCATGACGCACCAGGCAGCCCGACGCCACAGCAGATCCGTGCCTGCCTGACCCGGATGCTGGCAGCTCCTCAGTTCAACGACTCGCCTCAGCTCTCTTCCTTCCTGTCATTCATTGTGGAGGAAACGCTGCAGGGGCGGGGCGGTGATCTCAAGGGGTACTCGATTGCGACACTGGCTCTGAACCGCCCGTCAAGCTTTGATCCCCAGACCGATCCGATCGTGCGCGTTCAGGCCGGCCGGCTTCGTCAGGCCATGGCGGAATATTACGCGGCGTTTGCGGATGATCCCGTGATCATCACGCTCGACAGGGGTGTCTACGCGCCGCAGTTTTCCCTTCGGAATGCCGGGCCTTTGTCCATCGCCGGTTCGGATGCGGCAGCGCCGGAGCTTGCGGCTCGTTCTGCTGCAGGTTGGCAGCGCCTTCTCTGGACCCGGAAAAGATTCGTCCGCGCCCTTGTCCTGGTTCTCGCCGCCGTCGGCCTGGCCTCTGTGGCCGGGAC
>CAXTUM010000440.1:0-3314 GCA_964247205.1 uncultured Beijerinckiaceae bacterium | reverse complement strand
GTCGTCTGGGAGGCCAACATGCCTCTCACCATCGAGAACATCGACATCGGTGGACCCAAAGCGGGCGAGGTGCTGGTGGAGATCATGGCGACCGGCGTCTGCCATACCGATGCCTACACGCTCTCTGGCCTCGATTCCGAGGGCAAATTTCCCGCAATTCTGGGCCATGAAGGAGCAGGCATCGTGCGGGAGGTGGGTGCGGGCGTCACCAGCCTGAAGCCGGGCGATCACGTGATTCCGCTCTACACGCCGGAATGCCGGGCCTGCAAGACATGCCTGTCGCAGCGCTCCAACCTGTGCACGTCGATACGCGCCACCCAAGGGCAAGGCCTGATGCCCGACCGTACCTCGCGCTTCTCCTGTGACAGCATGGGCAAGAGCAACGAGGTCTTCCACTACATGGGCTGCTCGACCTTCTCGAACTTCACCGTGCTGCCCGAGATCGCGCTGGCGAAGGTGCGCGACGACGCGCCCTTTGACAAGATTTGCTACATCGGCTGCGGCGTGACCACGGGCATCGGCGCGGTGATCTACACCGCCAAGGTCTGGCCCGGCGCGAATGTCGTGGTATTCGGGCTGGGTGGCATCGGCCTCAACGTCATTCAGGGCGCGCGTATGGTGGGGGCCGACAAGATCATCGGTGTCGATCTCAACCCGGCCAAGGCTGAAATGGCCAAGAAATTCGGCATGACGCATTTCGTCAATCCCGATGTCGTGGGCCGCGACAAGGTTGTGGAAGCCATTGTGGATATCACCGGCGGCGGCGCGGATTTCTCGTTCGAGTGCATCGGCAATACGACGACCATGCGTCAGGCGCTGGAATGCTGCCACCGCGGCTGGGGCGAGAGCATCATCATCGGCGTGGCCCCGTCGGGTACGGAGATATCAACCCGACCATTCCAGCTGGTGACAGGCCGCGTCTGGAAAGGCTCGGCCTTCGGAGGCGCGCGGGGTCGCACTGATGTGCCCAAGATTGTCGACTGGTACATGGAGGGCAAGATCAACATCGATGATCTGATCACCCACGTGATGCCGCTGGACGAGATCAACACGGCCTTCGATCTCATGCACGAGGGCAAGAGCATCAGGTCCGTGGTGACGTTCTGACGCCACGCCCGGAGCAGGTGCGACGACTCTCAGATCGCCGCCGTCACCATGATCTCGACATCATAGCCCGGTGCTGCTAGAGCCGGGCTCTGCACCGTGGCGCGTGCGGGCGCATTGCCTGCGCTCACCCAGCCGTCCCACACCGCATTCATATGGGCAAACGTGCCCATGTCCGTCAGCCAGATCTGCGCTGTCAGCAGCTTCGACTTGTCGGTGCCCGATTCCTTCAGCAGTCCGTCGATGGCGGCGAGGATATCCTTGGTCTGCTCGGTGACCGACTGGCCCTTGGCGTTGTTGGCGACCTGCCCCGCGAGATAGGCGATTCCGCCATGGATGACAGCCTGGCTCATGCGCGGGCCGGGGTGAAGACGCTTGATGGACATGGGAAAGGCTCCTGTTGGGGCGCGAAAAACGCTGCCACAAGCCATAGCCAATCGCCTTTCCCGCCACAAGGCGCGCCTTGGCAATCGAAAAGAGAACAAATTTTGATTTGACGAGAACAAACCGCTTGCAAAAGAGAACAAAACTGGTACTTTTCTCGCATTGAAGCAACGGCGTGACTCAGCCATAAGGAGAACCAGACCATGTCTCAACCTGCACTGAAACTCGTGGAAGGAACTTCCGTGGACAAGACCAAGGCGCTGGATGCGGCGCTCTCCCAGATCGAGCGCGCCTTCGGCAAGGGCTCGATCATGCGGCTCGGCAAGAACGACAAGGCCGTCGAGATCGAGACGGTATCCACCGGCTCTCTCGGCCTTGATATCGCGCTCGGCGTCGGCGGCCTGCCGCGCGGTCGGGTCATCGAGATTTACGGACCGGAAAGTTCAGGCAAGACCACGCTGGCGCTGCACACCATTGCCGAGGCCCAGAAAAAGGGCGGTGTCTGCGCCTTCATCGATGCGGAACATGCGCTGGATCCGATTTATGCCCGCAAGCTCGGCGTGCAGCTCGACAATCTCCTGATCTCGCAGCCCGATACAGGCGAGCAGGCCCTGGAAATCTGCGACACGCTCGTGCGGTCTGGTGCTGTGGACGTGCTGGTCATCGATTCAGTCGCCGCCCTTGTGCCGCGCGCTGAAATCGAGGGCGAAATGGGCGATGCCCTGCCCGGCCTGCAGGCCCGCCTGATGAGCCAGGCCCTGCGCAAGCTCACGGGGTCCATCAGCCGCTCCAACACCATGGTCATCTTCATCAACCAGATCCGCATGAAGATCGGCGTGATGTATGGTTCACCCGAAACCACGACCGGCGGCAATGCGCTGAAGTTCTACGCCTCCGTCCGCCTTGATATCCGCCGCATCGGCGCGATCAAGGAGCGTGAGGAAGTGGTGGGTAACACCACGCGCGTCAAGGTGGTCAAGAACAAGGTTGCCCCGCCGTTCAAGCAGGTTGAATTCGACATCATGTATGGCGAGGGTGTCTCGAAGATGGGCGAACTCATTGATCTGGGTGTCAAGGCTGGCATCGTCGAGAAATCCGGAGCGTGGTTCTCCTTCGACTCGACCCGCCTTGGCCAGGGCCGCGAGAATTCCAAGACATTCCTCAAGCAGAACCCCGACATGGCGGCGAAGATCGAGCAGATGATCCGCCAGAACTCGGGCCTTATCGCCGACAAGATCCTCGAAACAGGGTCAGCCGAGGACGATGCGGATGGCGTAGAACCGATGGAATGATCCCGGATCAATCTGTGGACAGGGGCCATCTGGCTCTCTAGGGATTGCGGGCCGGATTTCCGGCCCGTTTTCTTTGGTTCGCTGATGTGCCAAACCGACGGACAAGCACATTTCTCCAGAAGGTTGCAGGCAAGCGTTCCATGAGCGGCGTCAATGAAATCCGGTCCACATTTCTGAACTACTTCGGCAAGAACGGTCACGAGATCGTGGCGTCATCATCCCTGGTGCCGAAGAACGATCCCACCCTGATGTTTGCGAACTCGGGCATGGTGCAGTTCAAGAACGTCTTTACCGGCGCTGAGAAACGCCCCTATTCCCGCGCCACCACGGCCCAGAAGAGCGTGCGCGCCGGCGGCAAACACAACGATCTCGACAATGTGGGATACACCGCACGCCACCACACGTTCTTCGAAATGCTCGGCAATTTCTCCTTCGGTGATTATTTCAAGGAGCGTGCCATAGAACTCGCCTGGAACCTTATCACGAAGGAATATGGCCTCCCCAAGGACAAGCTTTCGGTCACGGTCTATCACG
>CAXTUM010000439.1:0-3318 GCA_964247205.1 uncultured Beijerinckiaceae bacterium | reverse complement strand
CCGGCCAGTTCGCGCAGCATCTGTCGGCGCGTCGCATCGCCAAGGGCGTGAAAGACGGTGTCGAGCTGCGGGGCTTGTAATTCAACCATGTGGTTGAATTTATGATCGCCAATGCGAACAGTCAACCATTGAGTTGAATTTTTCAGAGATCGCAGTGATCCTTTTCCGCGCGCAGCCTCGTCAGGTCGCGATTAGCGCCTGTAGTCGCTCAATTGCCCGCAGCTGGAAGTGCGTCTCTTGGCGCTATCGTTCTACGACGGACCCATATACGGCCCGCACGGCGGGCCCCAGTTCCATGTCGGCATTGGAGGATCATCAACCGGGGCCGCGATGCCGTCCTGCGAATTCAGCACCGCGAGGCGCGTGCCCCATTCGAGGTAGCCGACGAACGCCGCGCGGAACTCGGGATCATCCGGAAGACCGACCTCATCCGCCGTTTCAAGCATGACCTCTATCCAGCGCTTGCGCTGGACGTGGGTGAGATGGCGGCCCAGATGCCGGCCGATCATCGCCGCGTGCGATCCGCCATCCGACGTATAGTCCTTCGGCCCGCCGAACACTTCCGAGATGAACGCTGCAACGTGTTCCGCATGATGTGGGTCCATGCCGGCGAAAACGGGCGCCAGCACCGGATCTGCGGGGATCTTTTCGTAGAAAAGCTTGGTCAGCCTGCGAAAGCCGCTCAGGCCGCCGCCCCATTCGGACAATGTGGGAATCTTCGCTTCCGTCAAATCTCTGGCCTTTGTCTGCTGGTTGAGAAGTGTTGTGCAGGGATTGCCGATTGTCACGGCGACTTGCTGCAGCAACCTGTTTTCCAGTCTATGCGCATTAAATCAAAAGCATAGATGTCCATTTCGGTCGGATCGGATTTCAGCGGGTGAACGCATAGACCCGGCACGGGCTCCCGGAGGCTCCCTTTACTTTCGGCATGCCGATCACGGCGATCGCTCCGGATGCCGGCACCAGATCGAGGTTCGCCAGACATTCGATGCCCCACATTCCGCCGCGAAACAGCGCTTTGTGAGCATTGAACTCCTTGTCGAAACCCGGATCGAAACTGATCGTATCGACCCCGACCCCAGCGATGTCACGCTCCTGCACCAGAAACGCGCAGGTCTCTGCTGAAAAGCCGGGGAAGTGCATCGTGCCCGACGCATCCATGCTGATGAACGCGTCAGCGGTTGCAACTTTCTGGTCCCAGCCGGACCGCATGAAGACGGCGGCATTGGCGGGCAACCGGCCATGTGTCCTTTCCCAGGCCAGGATATCATCGGGGGTGATTTCGAGGTCCCTGTTCTGCGTCGCGCGCTCCGTCACATCGATGATGGCGATAGGGCAGACGAGATGTGCAGGCTCGAAATGATCCAGATCGAACTGCCCGGCGATGAAGTGAGACGGCGCATCGATATGCGTGCCGTTGTGTTCAATGAGCTCCCACTTGTTCGAGTAAACGCCATTGTTCGCGATGGTTGCGATTTCGCTGATCCGGAAAGGGAACGTCAGGCCGGGAATCGGGATGATGGGGAATGACGGCGACAGCGGGTGCGTCAGATCATGAACCCGCCCAGTCGGAATCATGGCGGGCAGGCTTGGTGTCCGCCGGCTTTGGGCCGTTGCCGGGGTGGGCTCGGCGAGCAGGCCGGAAGCAAGCGCTGCGCTGGCAAGCCCCATCAGATCCCGGCGCGACAGGCTCGCGAGCGACTGCTCCATGACGCAGGCATTGCACATCAGTCACAACTCCTCAGCAAAGGCGGCATCGGCCTAACGTGCGGGAGGGCGCACAAGGGGAAATGCGCTGAACTGAACGGGCCTTCCCACCGCATCGCACATCCTGGGCGTCCGCTGGCCAAACCGAAGCTCGCCATCCTTCACCCCAACGACGTCGAACTCCTGACGGCACTCCGCCGTGATCGGAGGAAAACCGATGCAACCTGTGTCGGACACATCCTGTTCGAGACCGGTCCGCCAGGCAGAGGCGCCACATTTGCTGTTCGTCAGCAGAGCGGCTCCTGCTTCCGACAGGGCCGCAGCCGATTTGCGGGTGTAGGAGAACGTTCCTTCTCGTGCACCAGGGGCGACAGAGGATGTCCCTGTGAGCGCGTAGACGCCAGCAATACTGATGCCGACAAGGGGCGTCGCACATGCGGCACCTTGATAGATTGCAACATCCACCCGCCAGGACCAATCACTGAACTGAAAGCTGCGCCTGATTGAGCGCTCGGCATTCGCCGATGGCGCTTCGCAAGCCGCGCTGATCCACTGGCCGGCCAGCATGGATTGCGCAGGCGCAGCATCCTGCGCATGGGCATGGCCGCAATAGATCGCAAGACACTCGATGAGACCGAGGATCCTGATGGGTCTTTGTCGCATCCGTGATCTGTCCTTCGAGGTGGCTTGCTTTGCTGACTGGCGGCATCCTAAGTGGCGCACGACATGAACAAAACTGAAGATATTTCAGAATGGATATCGATCTTGCGAATATCAGACGGCTCGACATCTCGACGCTGGTCGTCTTCGATGAACTCGTGAAGTGCCAGAAGACGACACTGGTGGCGGCACGCGTCGGACTAAGCCAGTCGGCGATCAGCCATGCCATCAAGCGTTTGCGAAGCGTCTTTCAGGACCAGCTGTTCGTGCGGCGACCGGATGGCATGGATCCCACTCCACGCGCCCGCGAGATCGCGCCGCAAATCGCAATGGTTCTGGAAGCCCTCAAGATCGCGGTGCGGACAGATGACACGTTCGATGCCAGCCGATCCGAGCGCTTGTTCCGGATTGCTGCAAACGATCTCGTGGGCGCGCTTCTTACGGGCCCGCTCATCGCATGCCTGAAGCAGCAAGCTCCAATGACCCGCCTGGCGATGCACTTCGCCGTCGGCTCTGCGAGTCTCGACGCATTGCGCCGCGACGAGATCGATCTGGCCATCGGACGCATCCACGGGTTGCCGGACGGATTTACTGCGATACCGCTCTTCGAAGAGACGTTCGTCGTCGTGGCGCGCGAAGCGCATCCCTCGATCGGGCAGCGCCTGACGTTGGATGCCTACCTTGCGCTGGATCACTTGCTGGTGTCGTTTCGCGGCGGCTTCAGCGGCATCGTCGATCGAGCGCTCGAAGGTCAGGGTCGGAAGCGCCGGGTCGTCGGCAGCATCCCGATGTTCCTCACGGCTTTCGCGGCTGCTGCGAGCAGCGATGCGGTCGCTACCGTGCCATCCCGTCTCGCATACATGCACGCGGCGAAGTTCGGGCTGAGTATTCATCAGATAATTTATTTTCTTGCCAATGCCCAATACTTCGACTTACCTCGACTTCGCCCTT
>CAXTUM010000438.1:0-3318 GCA_964247205.1 uncultured Beijerinckiaceae bacterium | reverse complement strand
GCCGCCAGCCCAGGGCGGATTTGTGGTGGTCCGACTTGAAACCGATCAGGGTCCGGAAAGGGGCAGACAGCACGGGCAGCGCGACAAGAATGGCCACCAGCGATGCCGATACCGTCAGTTCGACGATCATCACGCGGTTCAGCGTGCCCACGAGAAGCACCATCGCCATTCCGCCGGCGATCTGGAACAGCGAAAGACGCAAAAGCCTTATCAGCGGCAAATCCTCGGTCACCACATCAGCGAAAGGCAGAAACTGGCTGCCCGCACCCCGGATGGTGTTGAGGATGTACCGCTGCACGCCGTTCATCTGCGCACGAGCTCCATGGCCTGGCTGATGTAGAACGGTTTCTTCACGCGGTAGCTTCTCCCGATGGTCCATCCGGACAACTCAGGCGCTTCGGCGATCCGGCGTCTCAATTCTTTCTCCGCCACCGGCTCGATCGCTGGTGACCGGTCACTCCGCGGGAACAGCTTGCCTGCCATTTTCATGGCTTCGAGCAGCGGTGTGCTGGGTGCGAAGGTGAAAACGATGGATTTTTCCGTGCGCAAGGCCAGCGATGCCAGCGAGCGCACGATATCGGCAGCGGGATAATGGATCAGCGAATCCATCGACACCACATGCTCGAAGCGGCCCATGGCAGGATCGAGCATGTCGCCGACCTTGAATGTGATGCTGCCACCCGCGAGATCCTTGGGCGAGCGCTCGTCGGCAAGCTGCACCAGATTGGCCGAAAGATCGATGGCAGTGACCGCCGCGCCGCGCCTTGCCGCCTCGACCGATAGCGCACCCGTGCCGCAGCCCGCATCCAGCAGCCGCGCGCCGGTCAGAGTCTCCGGCAGCCACGACAGCAGCGTCGCCCGCATCTCGTCACGACCGGCACGAACACGTGCCCGCACGCCGCTGACAGGAGCCGTTGTGGTCAGCCTGGCCCATGCATCGACCGCAGTACGGTCGAAGTACGTCTCAAGCTCGCCGCGGCGCTGCTGGTACGTGACGTCTGCCATCAGTCGAACCCCAGCAGATCGAAGATATCGCGATCCTTCATGGGATGCGCATCGCAAGGCTCGCCGCCGGTCCACAACAGTGCTGCCAAGCGGAGATATTCCTTCTGCACCGCCAGCACTTCCGGTGATTCTTCCATTTCGAACAGAGTGGATTTCTTCAGACGGCTGCGGCGGATCACATCGAGATCCGGCAACTGCGCCAGCGTCTTCGTCCCGGCCACCCGGTTGAACTTGTCGATCTGGTCGGTGTCCTTCGAGCGGTTGGCAATCACGCCCGCGATCCGGACATCATAGTTCTTCGACTTGGCCTTGATGGCGGCCACGATGCGGTTCATGGCGAAGATCGAGTCGAAATCATTGGCCGCGACGATCACGGCGCGCTCGGCATGCTGGAGCGGTGCCGCGAAGCCGCCGCAGACCACATCTCCCAGCACGTCGAAGATCACCACATCGGTATCTTCCAGCAGATGATGCTCCTTGAGCAGCTTGACGGTCTGTCCCACGACATAGCCGCCGCAGCCCGTTCCGGCAGGAGGGCCGCCGGCCTCCACGCACATGACGCCGTTGTAGCCCTCGAAGACGAAGTCCTCGCGGCGCAGCTCCTCCGAGTGGAAGTTCACAGTCTCCAGCACGTCGATAACGGTGGGGATCAGGCTTTTGGTCAGCGTGAATGTAGAATCATGCTTGGGATCGCAGCCGATTTGCAGCACGCGCTTGCCGAGCTTCGAGAAGGCAACCGACAGATTGGACGAGGTCGTGCTCTTGCCGATGCCGCCCTTGCCATAGACCGCGAAAACCTTGGCGGTGCCCATGTTGACGGTGGGGTCAAGATGCACCTGCAGCGAACCGTCGCCATCGCCTCGTTTGGGCACGGGTGCCCGGATCGCCAGAGGTATGGTTGCCGTACTCATGCCGCTCTCCCCGGGGTTACCCCCTCGAGCCGGTCCTCAAGCTCCTCACCCGCCAATCGCAGCGCGTCGAGGGTTGCCTGGTCCGGGTTCCAGTAGTTCCGTTCTTTGGCTTCAATCAACCGGTTCGCGAGCCTTGCAGACGCCGTGGAATTCAGGCTGGCCAGCCTTTCTCGCATGGTTGGGTCGAGGACATATAGTTGGGTCAATTGCTGATACACCCATGGATCGACCTGACCGGTCGTCGCCGACCATCCCATGGTGTTGGTGACCTGCAATTCGATGTTCCGCACACCCTCGTAGCCATGCTTGAGCATGCCTTCGTACCATTTCGGGTTCAAAGCGCGTGTCCGCGTCTCCAGTGCGACCTGTTCGTTCAGGGTCCGCACGGTTCCGGCCCCCTTGGTCTGGTCGCCGATATAGACCGGAACGCCTGCGTCACCGCGCTCGCGGGCGATGGCGCGGCTGATGCCGCCCAGTGTATCCACGTACTGATCAACCGTGGTGACACCGAGTTCCGCAGATTCCAGATTCTGGTAGGCCAGCTGCACATCGCCTAGGACGCTCTTGAGCAAGGCGTCCTGTTTCATGGCCAAGCCCTTGCGGCCATAGGCGAAACATTTGCGGCTGGTGTAGGTTTCGGCCAGCTCATCCTCGTTCTGCCAGCGACCGTTGTCGATCAGCAGATTGACGTTGGCGCCGTAAGCGCCGTCCGCATTGCTGAACACACGCAGCGCCGCCGTTTCGAGGTCGCAGCCCTTCGCGGCCTGATAGGCCAGCGCATGCTTGCGGATGAAGTTCATCTCCAGCGGCTCATCGGCGCTGGCCGCCAGGAACGATGCCTCAGCCAGAAGCTTGATCTGCAGCGGCAGGAGATCGCGGAAAATGCCCGAGAGCGTCATGACAACGTCAACACGCGGTCGGCCAAGCTCGGCCAGCGGGATGAGATCAGCACCGGCCAGCCTGCCATAGGCATCAAACCGGGCCGTCGCACCCATGAGCGACAGCGCCTGACCGATGGGACCACCTTCGGACTTCAGATTGTCCGTGCCCCACAGCACGATGGCGATGGATTCCGGGAAGGCATTGCCGTCGGCCATATGCCTGGCGATGACCTTGTCCGCCTGCGCCTTGCCATCCGCCATGGCGAAAGCCGAGGGAATGCGGAACGGATCAAAGCCGTGAAGATTACGGCCCGTGGGAAGAATGGCCGGTGTGCGAATCAGATCACCGCCCGGTGCAGGACGGATGAATTTGCCGTCCAGCGCCCGGATGATGCCAGCAACCTCGTGGTCTTCCATCAGCTTGGTGTTGCAATCCGCCAGCTCGCGCATGGCGGCCAGCACGCGCTCGTCGGCAATGCCCTCGTAGAGAGCCGCAGCCTTTTCAGGTGACGCTCCGGCGG
>CAXTUM010000437.1:0-3320 GCA_964247205.1 uncultured Beijerinckiaceae bacterium | reverse complement strand
AGAACAAGCGCCGCCTGACGATCACGCCCGATGAGGCCGGCGCAGAGGCGGTCGAGTACCTGATCCCCAAGGGCAAGCACATCTATCTGCAGGATGGCGACCATGTGGAAAAGGGCGATTTTATCGTCGATGGTTCGCCCGCACCGCATGACATCCTGGCGATCAAGGGCGTGGAGGAGCTTGCAGCCTTCCTCGTCAATGAAATCCAGGAAGTCTATCGCCTGCAGGGCGTGACCATCAACGACAAGCACATCGAGGTGATTGTCCGCCAGATGCTGCAGAAGGTGGAAATCACCGATTCCGGCGATAGCGACCTGCTGACGCAGGATATCATTGATGGCACAGAGCTGGAGGAGATCAACCTCCGCCTCGCCGAGGAGAACAAGAAGCCTGCGGTTGGCGTGCCGGTGCTGCTGGGCATCACCAAAGCCAGCCTGCAGACACGCTCGTTCATCTCTGCCGCGTCCTTCCAGGAGACCACCCGCGTCCTCACCGAGGCGGCGGTCAACGGCAAGGCCGATACGCTTATGGGCCTGAAGGAGAATGTGATCGTAGGACGTCTCATACCGGCCGGTACCGGCCAGATGATGAGCCGCATCCGCGAGATCGCAACACGCCGCGACGATCTGATCCTGGCCCAGAAGGCCACGGAGACGAACGCCGCGAATGCCGCGAACACCGATCAGCCGCTGGCATTGCCTGCCGCCGAGTGATTGCAAGGCGTGAAACATCAAAGCCCGGCAGCAATGCCGGGTTTTTCGTTTTTTGCACAGGAGATTGTCGCAGTGCGGGTTATGGTTGTGGCTAACACACGAATGTCGTTTCGGGCGTAGGCAGGTTTGCTGCCATTGTGTTGCAATAAAGCTTTGTAAAGAGCTGAAATCGTGAATGAAAATATCCCAGTATTTATCCTGGAAAAATCTGTGGAACCGCACTGAAATCGTTTCCCGCGCGCCAGTTCTTCGTTGACTTTCACAGCCGTTGCAACCATGAGGATGCGCCTGTCTGGCCCTCGTCGGGCGGGCGTTCGTCGTGGCTGATCTTGGCAGATCGTTGCGAGCGGTCCATAAACCGAAGGGCGCTTCGTAAGCGTTCCGACATTACAAGGACCTATCCATGAGCGACATCGCTGAACGGGTGAAGAAGATCGTCATCGAGCACCTTGGCGTGGAAGCCGACAAGGTTGTCGAGGGAGCCAACTTCATCGATGATCTCGGCGCTGACAGTCTCGACACGGTCGAGCTGGTCATGGCGTTCGAAGAAGAATTCGGCGTCGAAATTCCCGACGATGCCGCCGAGACGATTGTCACCGTGGGTGATGCCGTCAAGTTCATCGGCAAGAACACCGCCTGATCGGCCGCGGCCCTACGGCCGCTGGAAACAGCATCATGCGTCGGGTTGTCGTCACTGGTATGGGCATGGTCACTCCGCTGGGATGCGGAGTGGAACAGACGTGGTCACGTATCACGGCTGGAGACAGCGGCTTGCGCGAAATCCGCGAGTTCGATGTCTCTGACATGCCCGCCAAAGTGGCGGCCTTCATTCCCCGCGTGGGGAAGGGGGCCTACAATCCCGATGACTGGATGGAGCCCAAGGAGCAGCGCAAAGTCGATGAGTTCATCGTCTTTGCCATGGCTGCGGCCAAACAGGCTTTGCGCGATGCGGACTGGGCCCCAAAGACTTACGAGGAGCAGTGCGCCAGCGGCGTGCTGATCGGCTCCGGTATTGGCGGTCTCGGCGGTATCTATGATGCCACGGTGACGCTGAAGGAAAAGGGACCGCGACGTATTTCGCCGTTCTTCATTCCCGGGCGCCTGATCAACCTGGCATCTGGCTACGTCTCTATAGAGCATGGCCTCAAGGGCCCCAACCACGCCGTTGTCACTGCCTGCTCGACAGGAGCGCATGCCATCGGCGATGCCGCACGGCTGGTTGCTCTGGGCGATGCCGATGTGATGGTGGCGGGCGGTGCTGAATCGCCGCTCAACCGCCTGGCCATCGCGGGTTTCGCGGCCTGCCGTGCGCTGTCGACCTCTTTCAATGACACGCCGACACGCGCCTCGCGGCCTTACGACAAGGATCGCGACGGCTTTGTCATGGGAGAGGGTGCCGGCATCGTCGTGCTGGAAGAATATGAGCACGCCAGGCGGCGCGGTGCGAAAATCCATGCCGAAATCGTGGGATATGGCATGTCGGGCGACGCTCACCACATCACCTCACCTTCTGAGGATGGCGACGGTGCATTTCGCTGCATGTCCGCTGCCTTGAAGCGGGCAGGGATCTCGGCGGCGGATGTTGATTATGTCAATGCCCATGGCACCTCCACGCCTCTGGGCGATGAGATCGAACTCAAGGCCTTCGAGCGTCTCGTCGGCAACAGCGCTGCCAAGATATCCATGTCCTCGACGAAGTCAGCCATCGGTCATCTGTTGGGTGCCGCAGGTTCAGTTGAAGCCATTTTCTCCATCCTGGCGATTCGCGACCAGATCGCGCCGCCGACGCTCAATCTCGACAATCCATCGGTCAAGACAGCGCTGGACCTCGTGCCGCACACGGCACGCAAGCGCGAAATCAACGTGGCGCTGTCCAATTCCTTCGGATTCGGCGGCACAAACGCGTCCCTCGTTTTCCGCAGGTTTGAAGGCTGAAAATTGCACGGACCGTCAGGGCGAATGACCCTTGACGGACCCGAGTCGCCCGTGTAGACGACGCTCACTCTCGGCAAGCCGTGAGCCAAAGGTTTTCTGGAACGGCTTAGTCCCAGAGTTTTCCGGCTCAAACGTTGCCAAGCTCACGTGACTTCTGGAAGTCCTGCTGGGTTCATGATGGTAAGGCTTAGGCCTTGTCATCCTCTGGTTTTTCGGAGCGCCCTGGATGCATTGCATCCGTGGCGCTCGCTTCGCTTCGCTCATCAGGCGCGGCGAGGCACGTTTTCGCCGTTCAAGGGGTTTTGCCCTGCGGACATCGAGCTCCAAGTTTGAAGGTCGACCCTATGCCAACGATCAGCCAGCTGATCCGCAAGCCCCGCTCTCCGCTGGTGGTTCGCAAGAAGACACCTGCCCTGCAGGAAAACCCGCAGAAGCGTGGTGTTTGCACGCGCGTTTACACGACGACACCGAAGAAGCCGAACTCGGCTCTCCGCAAGGTTGCCAAGGTTCGCCTTGTCAACGGCTTCGAGGTCATCGGTTATATTCCTGGCGAAGGTCATAACCTTCAGGAGCACTCCGTGGTGATGATCCGCGGCGGCCGCGTGAAGGATCTTCCTGGCGTTCGTTATCACATCCTGCGCGGCGTTCTCGATACGCAGGGCGTCAAGGACC
>CAXTUM010000436.1:0-3327 GCA_964247205.1 uncultured Beijerinckiaceae bacterium | reverse complement strand
CAGATTGCTGAGCGTCGAGATCAGGCTGATCGAAAAACTATAAGTGCTTCCAACGCTCTGTGGATGACCAATGAAATTCTTGATGTCTTCCGCAATGCGCTGATCCGGGTTGTCGGCGTTGTCGCTGAAACCCATGCGATAATGTGTTCCGTTCCCTAGCCAGCGGGTTGTATAAACATCGGTAAGATATTCCCGCCAACGAATTTTGAGAGCACTTTCGAGAAAATACTCGATCAGGTTGGACACCACCGAGATCATCGCCCAGATCAAAAAGACGGTCAGGAGAAGGTTCCAGAATGCGGCTTGATCCTTGTTCTGGATTGCGTTGAAGAAATCCCGGTTGAAGAAGCTCAACCGGACGCTGATACCAACTTGAAGCTGGTTGATCACGATCAGCGCGATAGTCAGACCCCATGCGATGCGGCGCTCGCTGGTTTGGCCGAGCAAGGGCAGGTTCGCCACCTTGGTGTTGCTGGCCGAAAAATAGGGGTCTGCGAGACCTGCAATTGTCCGTATTACCGGAATGAACGAGATCGCATAAACCAGTATCCCGAAAAGCCCCACCGTCAATGGCAGTTCATAGGGAATCTTGAGCGCATCATAAGCTTCCGGCCAATAGCCGTATTTGCTCGCGAGATGCGCCGCACCTGTGACTGCATATTCGACAGCAAAAATCACAACGAAGAGCCGGAGAAACGCCGATATTCGCACGGACTGCCACGCAACATATGCGAGCAGGACACCCACAACGCCCAGTCCCATGCTCACCTTGTCCTGTGCACCGATTCCCGTGAGAAGGGCGATTGCACCCATGATGGCGGCAGCGATGGCATAGGGAAGCATGAGCGATATCCTGCGAGAGTTGTCCCTGACATACCCGCTTTCCCGTGTCATGAAAGCCCTTCACGCGGATTTGCATCAACAATTGGCAGAAGCCACCAGCCCCGCTATGGGTTCCCTCAGAAACCATGGCCAAATCCCTTCCTTCCGACACCTCCCCCCTGCTGAAGCGCCTGTGGCGCGACTGGGTGCGTCCGCATGGCGGCACGATTGTGCTCGTGCTGGCGCTCATCGCCGTCGCGGCCATCGCCAGCGCGGCCTATCCGCTGCTGGTCAAGGGGGCATTCGACCTGCTGGAGAAGAAGGATTTCGACACGCGGAAATGGGCGCCGGCGATCGTGATCCTCGTGACGTCCATCAAGGGGCTCTCGCTCTGGGCGCAGGCGCATCTCACCAACCGCTTCGTGACGCGCGTCGAAGCCGACATGCAGGCGGCGCTCTATGGCCATCTGATCGATGCCGATCTTGCCCGGCTGTCGCGCGAAAGCCCTGCAACTCTGACCCAGCGCTTCACCACCGATTTCGCCTTCATCAAGGAGGCGCTGACCCGGCTGTTCACGGTGTTCTTCCGCGATATCGCCATGCTGATCGCGCTGGTCGCCGTGCTCCTCTACATCGACTGGCGCAGCACCATGGTGGCTGCCGTGGTGGCTCCCTTCGTGGTGCCGCCCATTGCGCGCATCGGCAAGAAGCTGCGCCGCGTGGCGACGGCGACGCAGGAGCAGGTCGGCATCATGGCCGCCAATGTCTCGGAAAGTCTGGCGGGTGCCCGCGTCGCCAAGACCTACCAGCTCGAGGGTTATCTCAAGGACCGTGCGGTCAACACCTTTGACGAGATCCGGGAACTCAAGATGAAGGCGGCGAATGCGCGGGCGCGCATGGATCCCATTCTGGAAATCGGCGCGGGTTTCGCCATCGCGCTCGTCATCATCTTCGTGGGCTGGCGCCTGCAGTCGGGTGCGACAACCCTGGGGGATTTCGCGGCCTACAGCGGCGCGCTGATCATGGCGGCGCAGCCCGTGCGCACGCTGGGCAATCTTAACGCCATCGTGCAGGAGGCGCTTGCGGCCCTGACGCGCTATTTCGCCGTGATCGACGAGAAGCCCGCCGTGCAGGAGAAAGCTGGCGCAAAACCGCTTGTTGTCAGCAAGGGCGAGGTGGCGTTCAAGGCCATCACCTTCTCCTATGGCGAGGGAACAGATGCGCTGTCCGGCGCGACTTTCACGGCGGCGGGCGGCAAGACGACCGCACTGGTCGGGCGCTCGGGCTCCGGCAAATCGACGCTGCTGTCGCTGGTGCCAAGGCTCATGGATGTAGGCCAGGGCGCGGTCTGCATCGACGGGCAGGATGTGCGCGATGTGACACTGGCCTCGCTCCGCGATCAGGTTGCCGTCGTCAGCCAGGACATCGTGCTCTACGACGACACGATCCGCGCCAATATCGCCTTCGGCAAACCCGGCGCCACGGATGCCGAGATCGAGGCGGCGGCGAAAGCGGCAGCGGCGCACGACTTCATCATGGCGCAGCCCGATGGCTACAGCAGCCGCGTGGGCGACCGTGGCGGCAGGCTTTCGGGCGGTGAGCGGCAACGCGTGGCACTGGCCCGGGCTTTCCTGAAAAACGCGCCGATCCTGCTGCTGGACGAGGCCACATCAGCGCTGGATGCGGAGTCGGAAGCGCTGGTTCAGCAGGCCCTGAGCAAGTTGATGAAGGGCCGCACCTCTATCGTTATCGCCCACCGGCTTTCCACCGTGCGCAATGCCGATCATATCGTGGTGCTGGATCAGGGCCGCGTGGCCGAAGAGGGCAAGCACGCCGCTCTCGTCAAGCAGAAGGGCGGCATCTATGCCGGCCTGCACAAGCGGCAGTTTGCGGATTAGGTGACCAGCGCTTTGGCGATGTCTGCGGCCAGAGCGGCATTGTTCTTCACCAGCGCCATGTTGGTGGTCAGGCTGCGACCGTTGCTCAGTTCCAGCATGCGTCCCAGCAGATAGGGTGTTACTGATTTGCCAGTGATGCCTTTGGCCTTGGCCTCTCTGACGGCTTGCTCGATCAGGCCATCAATCTCGGATCGCGGAATTTCCGCTTCTGTAGGAACGGGGTTGGCGATGACCATGCCGCCGTCCAGATCAAGCGCTTTCCGCGTCGCGATGAAGCGGGCGATATCCTCGGCGCGGTCGAGCCGCAACGGCGCGGCAAGGCCGCTGGACCGGCTCCAGAAGGCGGGAAATTCACTGGATTGATAGCACACGACCGGCACGCCGCGCGTTTCGAGATACTCCAGTGTGCGCGGCAGGTCGAGCAGCGCCTTTGCGCCCGCACAGACCACAGTCACAGGGGTCTTCGCCAGTTCATCAAGATCGGCGGACACATCGAGCGTTTGCTCCACGCCGCGATGCACGCCGCCGATGCCGCCGGTCACGAAGACGGCGATGCCCGCCAGATGCGCGCAGATCATCGTGGCCGCAACGGTGGTGGAGCCGGTTC
>CAXTUM010000435.1:0-3331 GCA_964247205.1 uncultured Beijerinckiaceae bacterium | reverse complement strand
ACATGTTCGGGCGTGGCGTCTTTCCGGCGGTCGCCGATCCAGACGAGGCCCTGCCGGTTGATCAGCATAACGCCGACACAGCGCCTGTAGGGGAGATCGTGAAGCATTTTCGCCATGATGGCGATTGTCTAGCTTCTCTTGGGGGATGATACCAGCGCGCTGACGGGCACCAGAGTGATGCCCCGCGCTTCAGCTGCCTTGGCCCAGCGGGAGATGCGGTCCACCGTCACAGGGAGCGCCGAGCCATAGCCGATGGCGCTGCCCTTCTCGCGGGCGATCTTTTCGAGCCGTGCCAGAGCCGCATCGATCTCCTGCCCGCGTTGCACGGCATCCAGCACCACATCGGCCTTGCCGGAAGATACACCGGCGCCGGCAGCCACCTGCGACGCCACGCTGCGGCCGGATGAGCCGTCATCAATGTAAAGCAGGCCGCGGCTGGCGAAATCCTTCATCACGGGGGCAAGTGCTGCGTCATTCGAGGTAAAGCGCCCGCCCATGAAATTGATTACGCCGACGTAGCCCGTGAACCGCGCCATCACCCATTGCAGCCGGTCGATGTTCTGCTCCACCGGCAGCGTCGCCACCAGCGTGTGCGGGCCGGGATCGTTGTCGGGATAGTCGAACGGCTCCATCGGCGCCTGCAGCAGCACCTCGTGGCCGTCTTCACGGGCGCGGCTGACCTGGCGTTCGAGATCCTGCCCGTAGGGCGCATAGGCCAGGCTGATGGGGCCTGCGAGCCGCTGCACGGCATCCTGCGTTGTATGGGCGTTGATGCCCATGCCGCCCACGACGATGGCGATGCGCACCGGCGCATTGCGCTGCTGGGCCGTCACGGGCCGCGCATAGACATCCGCCGCGCGAATACCATCCGCTCCGAGCTTTGGCAGGTTGCCATGACGGCTGCGTTCGATGATCCGCTTGTCCGGTGCGGCAGCCAGCTTGATCACGGGCTGTGCATCCGGCACGCGGATGATGACGGAGCCCGGGGCCTGCCCGTTCTGCCGCACGACACGCACGCCTGCATCGGTTTCCATGTCCGACGCACCCTGGCGCTGCTGCTCCGGCTTGCCTTGAGGCATCTCGCGCACGTTGGGGGATGTCTCGCGTGTCGCAGGCGTGTCCTGTTCGGATTGCGCCGTGACGCGCTTGGCCATCTTGTCGATGCTCGCCATGGCGATAGGTTCTCCGCCCAGCGGGTCCCTGGCGAAGGCGATGAAGCCGGCAAGAGCTGTCAGCACGGCAAGACTGCAGACGCCCGCGATTGTGCCCACTGGAACGCGCCGCCGCGCCGCCGCAGGCGGATCGCGGTCAAAACCCAGTGGTCTGGTCAGGTCGTCAGCCGCCATTGGCCCCGTTGGTGTGAAAGCCCAAACTTGTCCCAGCAGACGCGAATCGCGCCTTTTGGCCCTTCTCTACCGAAACCCCCTTGCGTTAAGGCCGCGTTAACGCTGTCATAGAGATCAGGGTTTGGGACCGGGCCTCAGAACAAGGGATGCATCATGAACCATGCAAGTGCAGACAGCACGGCGGCCTATGCCAGGGGTGCGCGGCGATTCCACTGGATCACGGCGGCCTTTGTCTTCATCCTGGTTCCCGTGGGCCTCTACATGACATACCGGGGCGAAACGACGAACTTCGACGCACTCACCAACACGCTCTATTCCAATCACAAGCTCGGCGGCTTCATCCTGCTGTGGATCGTTGTGGCGCGGCTGGTCTATCGCTTCACCAGAGGCGCCCCGCCTGACGAGCCGACGCTGGAGCCGTGGCAGAAGGCGGTTTCGCATATCACGCATTGGAGCATGTACGGGCTGCTGCTGATCGTGCCGCTGCTGGGCTGGTATGCGACCTCCCTCTATGGAGCGCTGGGCACGCCGCTGGGCTTCAGCCTGCCGGCCATTGCGGCAAAAAATGCAGCAGCGTCGGAAACGGTTTATATGTTCCACAAGTTCGGCGCGATCCTGCTTGTGCTGCTGGTGCTGGCGCACATCGGCGCGGCGCTGTTCCACCATGTGATTCGCAAGGACAACGTGCTGCGCCGCATGCTGCCTGGACTCAAGCCGCGCTAAACGGGTTCAGCCTGGAACGGCCAGCAAATCCTCGTGGCCGATGACCGAGATGCGGTCGTCGGCTGGAAGCCGATACGCCAGCCATGCCTCGATGTCAGATACGGCAACTTTCCCCGTCTCGCGCACCGCATTGGCAAAACCTGCATCCAGTTCCATTCGCAACCCGCCATAGCGCTGATCCACGACCCACGGGCTGGTGCCGCGCAATACGCGGTAGCCTCGGGCGTAAAACGCCTTTGCAAGGGCTGACGTGCCGCCCGGACCTGCCGCTGTGCCGAAGCCCTTGTCCGTCTTCTGATGCGCGTTGAAGGCCTGGCGCATTGCGGTATCGGACGGGTGCGGCGGTGACCAGCTTGTAAAGCCGTCGTAGGTCAGCACAGTGTAGAAGACGCCGCGTTGTGCAGTGACAGTTTCCGCAAGCTTTTCAATGCTTTGTATCGATACAAGATCGAAGAGGGCGGCGGCTGTCACGAGTGCCGCGCCACCCGTGACAGCGGCGAAATCACCCGTGGAGAGGTCGGCTTCGCGGAAGTTTACCATGAGCGTCTTGCCGTCCTTGACGAGGCGCAGAGCGTCCCCCTCGACCGCAGCAGTATCAGCCCACTCCAACAGTCGCTGGCGCGCTGCAGCCAGCAGTTTCGGATCATAATCCACCAGCGTCCAGTGCTGGTTTGCCGGCAAAGCAGACCACGTGCCGCGCAGGTTGGAGCCCGCGCCGCATCCCAGATCGACAACCCTGATGCTGTCTTTCCCGGCAAAGCGTGCTGCAAGTACCGCCCGCACTTCGGGGTTGACAGCCGCATGATCCGCAGGCTCGCGAAGGGCCAGCCATTCCGCACTGAAGCTCATCAGTCCCTCACAACGCCTTGATGACATCGGCGATCTCGCGCGCCGTATCGTCCCATGAAGGCAGCAAGGCTGCCGCTGTCCAGGCTGCATCACTCATGCGGCGGCGCAACGCATCGTCGCTCATCACGCGCCGGAGCGCTGCGGTCAAGCCCGCGACGTCGCCCGGCGGCACTCTGATCGCGGCGAGGTCCGGCAGCGTATCCGCCGCCGCGCCGCCGGAGGAGGCCACGATGGGCAGGCCTCGCGCCATCGCCTCGGTGAGGGCCATGCCATAGCCCTCGAACAGCGAGGACATGGTGAAGAGGTCGGCTCTGGCATAGAGCGCCGCGAGATGGTTATCGTCGATTGCGCCGGTGAGAACCCACGCGGAGACAGAATTATTTGGCTTTGGTTCTACATCCATCAGTATGCTA
>CAXTUM010000434.1:0-3333 GCA_964247205.1 uncultured Beijerinckiaceae bacterium | reverse complement strand
CGCGCGGCGATGTCGGTCGCGACGAGGATGCGCAGGGAGCCGTCACGGAAGGCGCCGAGCGCCCGCTCGCGCTGGCTCTGGCTCTTGTTGCCGTGGATCGCGGCTGCCGTGATACGGTTCTTTTCGAGATGCTCAGCCACCTTGTCCGCGCCGCGCTTGGTGCGTGTGAAGACGAGGGTGCGGGCGAAGGCTTCATCCTTCAGAAGTTCGGTCAGCACATGGCGCTTGGCCTGCGCTGGCACATGGATGACGCGCTGCTCGACACGGTCAGCGGTCTTGGCGACCGGCGTCACCGAGACGCGCACGGGATCCTTGAGGAGTTCGCTCGCCAGCTTGCCGATTTCCTCCGGCATTGTGGCCGAGAAGAACAGGTTCTGGCGGCGCGTCACGAGATGCGACACGATCTTGCGGATCGGCCTGAGGAAGCCGAGGTCCAGCATCTGGTCAGCTTCGTCCAGCACGAAAATTTCCGTGCCCGAGATGTTGGCGGCGCGGCTTTCGAGATGGTCGATCAGGCGGCCAGGCGTGGCGACGAGCACGTCAAGACCCTTGGCAAGCGCCTGGATCTGCGGGCGATGTCCGACGCCGCCGAACACGACTGCGACCTGCACGCCCATGTGCTTGCCATAGGTGCGGAAGCTGTCGGCAATCTGGGTCGCGAGTTCGCGTGTGGGCGACAGCACCAGAACGCGTGCGCCTTTCAGCGGGCGCGGGCGCTTGTCGGCTTGCAGGCGGTGCAGGATGGGCAACGCGAATGCCGCCGTCTTGCCGGTGCCGGTCTGGGCGATGCCGAGCAGGTCCTTCGCCATCAGCACGGAGGGGATCGCCTGCGCCTGGATAGGGGTAGGGGTCTCGTAGCCCTCGGAAGCAAGCGCCTTCAGAAGAGGCGCGGCAAGGCCGAGATCCGCGAATGTCAGAGTGGAATTAATTGTATTGCTCACGTTTATAGTTCTTTCGTGCGCCAGCAACCGCCACGCGGTCGTGCGCCAAAGGAGGCCGCAGGCGCAATTCTTGCGCTGGTCGGCCTGTTGCGGGTTTGATGACCCAGCGTGCTCGGGAAATCAGCGGTTTCTTCAACCAATCGCTCATACAGCCTGAGGTCTTGGAGGACCCATCACGCGGCTGGAGCGGATGTCATCGCGTTTACGATAGGTGGCGTGTGGCATGTTGCGCTGCACAAGTCAATGAACGGCGTTAGCATCACAAAATACTGATGCGACCGGATATCCTTGCCATTCCGCCTATTCCCCGCCAGTTTCCAGCGATGCGAATGATCACACTGCGACTCGCGCTCGTCAGCGCATTCATCGGCGGCTTGCTGGCTGCTATCCTTGCGCTTCCCGCGCTGGCGCAGGAAAAGCTGATCTCCGATCGAGTCTTCTACATCCACGCACCCAAAAGCACGTCCATCCAGTTCCAGATGATTGTTCTGGCGGGCAGCGCGGATGAAACCAACATGGCCCAGCTCGGCATCGCGCATTACCTGGAGCATGTCGTTCTGGTCGGACGCAACGAAGGGCAGGGCGACACCGCCGTCAAGTTCTTCGCGGATGGCAGCGCCAACGGCTGGACCAGCCAGCGCGCCACTGGCTACATCCACCGTTTCCCAGCGAATGCGGCGGACGCCAATGAGCGTCTGGACCGCCTCTTCAAATTCTACAGCGAGCGGCTGACCGATTTCACTATTGCGCCGGAAGATGCGGTGCGCGAACGCAACGTGGTGAGGCAAGAGCATGACTGGCGCTATGCCAGCAACCCGTTCGATACGGTCTGGCAGGAGGTAACGCGCTACGGATACGAGGGTCATCCCTTCGCCGACTGGACCATCGGCACGCCGCAGACCATCGCGGCTTTCACTGTGGATGAGGCGCGCAATTTTCTGCGGCGCTGGTACCGCAAGTCGAATGTGTATTTCATTGTGACGGGACCGCTGGCACCTGAACCTGTCAAAATCGCCGCCGAGAAGCATCTCGCGTCTCTCGATGCCTCGCTGCCGCCAATCAGGGTCTGGCCCGGACTGAAACTGGCGGTGAAGCCGGAAACACGGATTTTTCGCAAGGAAGACAAGCGTATCACCACGCCATCCACCACGCTTAGCAGTATCGTCAGCACCTCGGAGGCTGATCCGGTGCGTCAGGCCGCTGTTGTGTCGGTGATCAGCGGATATCTCTCCAGCAAGCTCAGCGGCAGCCCGCACAGCGCTCTGGTGGAAGGGGACGCGCCAGTTGCGGCCACAATCAACGGGGCTTACCTCGCGCGCAGCCTGCCGGGAACACTCACGCTCAGCCTCGGCGCCATTCCGGAAGAGGGCCGCAGCCTCGATGAGGTGCGCAAGGCGTTGCTCGACTACCGCGCGGCATTCCTCAAACGCGGCATTGATGCGCCCACACTGGAGCGGCTGAAAAAGCGCTTTGCCCGCGATCTCAAGCGTGGTCTTGAAGAACCCGAGAATGCACCGCAGCGGCTGATCAGCTGGATTACGTCGCCGCTGCCCTACGAAGCGCTGAAGGATTGGCCTGATATCATCGCCTCGGTGCGGCTCGATGAGGTGAGCGCCATGCTGAAGTCGCTGGGCGAAAACCAGCGCGATGCCATCGTGATCTTCGAGCCGAAGGGGGATTGAGCATGATGCGGTTTTCCCTCCTTTGCGTCTCAGCACTTTCCAGCGCGCTCGCGCTCACTCCTGTTTCGCTGCACGCGCAGGATCAGCCCGCCGCACAAGCCGCACAGGCACGCTCCTACGCCATCAGCGATGGCCGGACACCCGGCGGCATCCGCCTTGTTCATGTGCTTCTGAAGGATGATAAAGATCAGGTCTTTTCAATGGCCTGGCAGGACCGCTTGCTTCAGCACATGCCGGACAAGGCGGGATTGATGGTGCTGGCTCCGGCTCTCGTGGCTGCGGGTGGAGCAGGCGCGCTGGACGCCGGAGCATTGGAGGAAGAGCTCAAGGACATCGGCGGCTACTTCTCGCTCAGCCGCGGGCGGGCCGCGACATTCGGCGATGTTTCAGCGCCGAAAGAGCAGTTCGACGCCACGATCAAGCTGTTCCAGACATCCCTCATGGAGCCGCGCCTGCCCGCGATCACCCTTGAGCGGCGCAAGCGCTTTCTGCTGAACGGCCGCAAGGCCAACCGCGAGAAGGCCGAAACTATGGCCCGCGAGGCCATGAGCACCATCCTGACCGGCGATCATCCCGTCGCCGCCACCGTGAGCTACCTGCCGACAACCAGCATTACCGGCATCACAGTCGCCGATATTGATGCATGGCGGAAGGCCATTCTGGCCCGCAGCAACCTCACCGTTGTGTCGGCGGGTCCGCTGACCCGCGAG
>CAXTUM010000433.1:0-3339 GCA_964247205.1 uncultured Beijerinckiaceae bacterium | reverse complement strand
GGATGAGTACGTCTTCAATGCCGACGGCGAACTGATGATCGTGCCGCAGGAAGGCGCATTGCGCTTCTGCACGGAATTTGGCGTGATCGATGCCATTCCGGGCGAGATCGTCATTATTCCGCGCGGCGTCATCTTCCGGGTCGAGCTTCTCGGCGGCCCCGCCCGCGCCTATGTCTGCGAGAACTACGGCGGCGCTCTCACCCTGCCGGATCGTGGCCCCATCGGCGCGAACTGCCTGGCCAATCCGCGCGATTTCCTCACGCCTGTCGCGGCCTATGAGGACAAGGAGGGCAAGGCGCTGCTGCATGTTAAATGGGGCGGGCAGCTCTATGCCACCGAGATCGCACAATCGCCGCTGGATGTGGTGGCCTGGCACGGCAATTACGCGCCCTACAAATACGACCTGCGCACCTTCTCGCCCGTCGGTGCCATCGGCTTCGATCACCCCGATCCGTCGATCTTCACGGTGATGACCTCGCCCTCGGGTGAACCCGGCACGGCCAACATCGATTTCGTCATCTTCCCCGAGCGCTGGATGGTAGCCGAAAAAACCTTCCGTCCGCCGTGGTATCACCGCAACATCATGAGCGAGTTCATGGGGCTGATCTACGGAATCTACGACGCCAAGCCCGAGGGCTTCGTGCCCGGCGGGTTCAGCCTGCATAACATGATGCTGCCGCACGGGCCGGATGCTCCCGCTTACGAGCACGCCAGCACGGTGGAACTGAAACCGCACAAGCTCACCGGAACCATGGCCTTCATGTTCGAGACCCGTATGCCGCAGCGCGTGACGAAATACGCGGCGGGACTGGCGGGATTGCAGCAGGATTACATTGATTGCTGGGCGGATATGAAAAAGCGGTTTGATCCGGCGAAACGCGAGGTCTGGTGAGTTCTTTCCCGCCAAACCACTCCTGAATCGCACAAACGCGCGAGAGCGGGCATTGTGAAGCCGTCAGCATCAGGCACAGGCTTGCCACAGAGTCATTGCGCTCTGCGGACAGCCTGATAGCCTGTATTCGGATGGCCATGATCCCGCCGCGATGTTGCTCTGATCTGGAGCACGCCGCTGCTTCGGAAACCGGTTGACGGGGATTTTTCATGATGATGTTTTCGCGCAGGCTTGCATTCGCCGCCACGCTTCTGCTCGGCCTTTCCGCCCATCAGGCCTACGCCCAGAAGGCCTTCGTCCGGGATGATCTCGCCGCCAGCGGCGTCACCCTCGAGGAGCGGCTGAAGCGCGAGATTTCGCTCTCCGGGGCGGTCGATGTCCGGGCGCTCGTCCGTCAGGCGGAGGCGCTTCTCGCCCGCAACGAGGCGCGGCGCGCGCTGCCACTCGCCAATCAGGCCGTGATCGCCGATCCGCGCTCGCCCGAGGGCTGGCGGCTCATGTCGCGTGTCGCCCGCGCCATCGATCCGAAGGATTACCGCGAGCGCTATGAATTGCAGGAGCGCGCGCTGACCGCGGCCTATATCGCCTACCAGCGTTCGGGCTCGAAACCGGACGAGGCGTCGTCGCTGCGAAACCTTGCCGCTGTCTTCGAATCCCGCGAGATGTGGCGTCCGGCACTGACCACCTACCGTCTCAGCCTTGATGCACAGGACAATGCCGAGGCCCGCAAATCCTATGAGGACTTGCGCGAAAAGCGCGGGTTCCGCCTGACCGAGAACAAGACCGATGCGGATTCAGCCACGCCGCGCGCCTGCTTCACTTTTTCGGAACCTCTGGCGCGCGGCCGCGTCGACTTCGCGCCCTATGTCGCCGTCACCGGCGCGCGCTCCGACACTGCCGTCACGGCGGAGGATTCTCAGATCTGCGTCGAAGGCCTGCGCCATGGCGAGCGCTACGGCATCGTGCTCAGGCAGGGCATCCCCTCCGCCATCCCGGGCGAAGTCTTGCAGAAGAACGCAGATTACGAGGTCTATGTGCGCGACCGCACGCCGTCGGTGCGCTTCACCGGCAAGAATTATGTCCTGCCGCGCACGGGCCAGCAGGGCCTGCCGCTCATATCGGTCAACACCGCCAAAGTGGGCCTCGATATCGTCCGCGTCGGTGACCGCAACCTGATCAACACGGTGCATGGTTCCGACTTCCTGAACGAGGTTTCCCGCTCCGAGATCAGGGAATTGTCGGACAACAAGGGTCAGAAAGTCTGGTCAGGCACGATGGATATCAAGTCCGACCAGAACAAGGACGTGACGACGGCTTTCCCGGTGACGGAAGCGCTCGGCAAGCTGCAGCCCGGCGTCTATCTCATGGTGGCGCGCGCGCTCACGGGCAACAGCGAGTCGACTGCACCCCGCGCGGCTGATGACGATGATGATTCGGATGCAGGCAGCTCCAGCGCCCAGTGGTTCGTGGTGTCGGACCTCGGCCTCACCAGTTTCTCGTCGAATGAGGGCGTGCATGTCCTCGTGCGCTCGCTCGCTGATGCAGCGCCGCTGCACAATGTCGAGGTGCAGCTGCTGGCGAAAAGCAACGAAATTCTGGGCACCGCCACAACCGATGCCAATGGTCAGGTGCGTTTCGACGGCGGCCTCGCCCGTGGCAAGGGCGGAATGGCTCCCGGCCTGATCACGGCGCGCATCGGTGAGGATTACGGCTTCCTCGATCTCAAGCAATCCGCCTTCGATCTCACGGATCGCGGCGTCAAGGGCCGCATCACGCCGGAAGGGCTGGATGCGTTTCTCTATGCCGAACGCGGCGTGTATCGCTCGGGCGAGACGGTATTCCTGACGGCATTGTCACGCGATTCCAAGGGCATCGCCATCACTGGCCTGCCGTTGACGCTGGTCGTCAAGCGCCCGGACGGCGTGGAATACCGGCGTCAGGCTGTCGAGGATCAGGGCGGTGGTGGCCGCGCGTTCTCGATCCCGCTTGTGGGCGGCGCCTCGACTGGAACCTGGCGCGTGCAGGCCTATGCCGATCCCAAGGGGGACGCGATCGGCGAAACCACCTTCCTCGTCGAGGATTACGTGCCCGAAAGGCTCGACGCCGATGTGAAGGCCAAACGCCCGGCTCTTAAATCCGGCGAGCCCGCTGAGATCGATGTCGAGGCACGCTATCTCTACGGCGCGCCCGGCGCTGATCTCGAAGTCGGCGGCACCGTGACGGTGCTCGCCCCCGGCTACGACCCGCGAGACCGGCTCCCCCCCCTCCTCGCACGCGCCGAGGCGCAGCGCGCCGACCCCGGGCCGCTCGCCCCCGCCGGCGCGGTCGTCGTCCGGCTCGTGCTCACGCTCGTCAGCGAGGCGCGCGGCGGGCGGGATCCGGGGACGGCGGGCGCTGGGCCGGCGGGCGCCGGGACGGCGGGCGCCGACACGGCGGGCGTCGGGACG
>CAXTUM010000432.1:0-3349 GCA_964247205.1 uncultured Beijerinckiaceae bacterium | reverse complement strand
TCATCCGTCATGCTCCGCATGACACCTTCTCCCGACGGAGAAGAAAAGGGCAGCCGTGCCGCTCATCGTGCCGACAACACCTCGACCGTGCCGGACGCACCGCGCCCAAACCGGTCTGGCCGGTACATGTCCTCCACCGCCGCACCGGGATGCACGTAACGCCCCGGTGTCACGGCGCGAACGACGTAGGCCACGCTGAACTCGGCCTTTTGCGATGCCAGCCTGTCGAACGCCGCCACGTAGCGGTCATCACGCGCTTCCATATGGACGGGCGCCAGGTCGGTCTTTGTGAAGGCGAGATCTTCTGCCGTGGCTCCTTCCGTCAGGTTCGGGTTCTCGATCTCGAGGCCAGCGGGCAGCGGATCAACGACCAGAACCTTGCCGTAGTTCGCCTTGGGCTCGGTCATCCTGAGATGCACGACGTAGCGCTCGTTCTGCTTCAGTTCGGTCCATCCCACGGGCTTGCCCTTCATGGTGTAGATCGCACGCTCGATCTTGAAGCCCTGATCCAGCTGGGGAAGGGGTTCGATGGGAGCACCGGACACCGTGATGATTGCACGCGCCGCGCTTTGACCGGAGTTGGTGATCGTGACGGATTTCGCCTCCAGATCGGCTTCCCGCCAGGTGCGATAGAGCGCACCTGTGCGCGGCGTACCATCCACCACAAGCTGGAAGTTCTCGGCCTCCTTGGCCAGCGCCTGCGCTGCCATCACCATCCAGGTCTGTTCCTGCGTGGATGAGAACCGCACGTTGTTGCGCGCCGTTTCCACTTCGGCCGAGACACGGACGAGATCGGCACGTTCGGCATTGGCTTCTGCCAGCAACGCCAGCAGGCCGCTGCCATCGCGCAGCTTCGAACCGTAGTCGGGCCGCGAGAAGATATCGGTCTGCGCGGCAGCCAGCGTGCTCACTGCCTCACCGAAGGCGTTGCGCGAACGGCCGCGATCTCCCAGCAGCGCGAGCGCCGCGCCGAGATGTCCCTTGGCCATGGGGGAGGTGAAATCCTTCAGCTTGTTGTCGCTGAGATAGCGCAGATCACCCATGATCGGCCTGCCGTTGCGGGCCAGCACATAGAGCGCATAGGCCACACCAGAGGCTTCCTCCGCCCGGATGTTGCCGGTGTTGACGACCTGATTGCGCAGACGGTCCAGCGCCAGATTGAAGGCCACAGCGGGAATCGCCCGACCAGCCTCACGTGACCGCGTCAGGAAATCGGTGACGAAGGCATCCAGCCACAAGTCCTCGCCGCCGACGCTCCAGAGGCCGAAGGAGCCGTTGGAGCCCTGTCGCGACAGCACCTTCTCGATGGCGGATTGCACGCGGGTTTCCGCTGAATCGTCCAGCGCGAGATGCTCGATGCTGGCGAGCTTGTTAACATAGAGCAGCGGCAAGGCGCGGCTCACGGTCTGCTCGGTGCAGCCATAGGGATAACGGTCGAGCGCCTTCAGCAGAGCCGCCACATCCAGTGCCGCGAAGGGCGAGACCGTGACCGCGACGCTGCCGGAACCCGGCACCATGTCGTTCAGGAGATCGCTGGAGAGTGTGATGCTGCCACCGCCGGGAATAGGACGCACTGTCCGGTTGGCGATGGCCTGATTGGTCGGCAGCACGCGCACGCGGACCTCCTGCGACAGGTCATGCCCGCCGCCGGTGAGCCGCAGGCCGAAGCTGGCAGTGCCGAGCCCGGCGGATATCACAGGGATCGTCACCTGCGTCTTTTGTCCTTTGGCGAGACGGAAGGTGCGGCGTGCGGCCTCTGTCGCCACCGTCACGGGGCCCTTCACATCGACATCCAGATTGTAGTCGCCGGCTTCCCCTTCCACGTTGTTGATCTCGACATGGAAGCGCGAGCGGTCACCCACCGCGAGGAAGCGCGGGAGCGTCGCCTGCGCCACGACCGGGTCGCGGATGAAGACATCGGACGAGACCTGCCCGACCTGCGATTTGGTCCATGCCGCGACCATCACGCGCGCGCCGCCGTTGAAGGCCGGAACATCGAAACTCACTTTGGCGGTGCCGTCAGCCCCCACTTTCACCACCCCGGAATAGCGGGCGAAGGGCTCCTGCGTGGGTTTGTCTGCCGTATTGTTCGTGGCTGCAGCATCACCGCCGGAGCGGAAGGCACCTTTGGTGCCTTGCATGCCGTCGATGAGAAACCCGTAGAGATCGCGCAATTCGCCCGCGAGCTGGCGCTGGCCGAAATAATGTTCGGTCGGGTTGGGAAGCTGGTACTTTGTGAGATTCAGGATACCGATATCGACAGCAGCAACCGTGACATGGGCCTCCTCGCCCGCTGCCAGACCGCTGACCTTGATGGGCAGTTCCAGCTTGCCGCGCGGACGGATCATCTGGGGGGCACCGGTTTCAACCTTCAGCGTGCGGGCTTCCTTGCCGATGGAGAACCACGAGACGCCGATGGCGCGGCCCGGCATGCGCTGGGCGCGGGTGTCGAGCGGACGATGCGCGAGCGCCACGACATAGGCCGAAGCACCCCAGTTTCCGGTGATGCGAACCGGCACAGTCGCGCCACCTTCGGGCAAGTCAACGGTTTGCAACGTGTGCACGCGGTCGCCGATCACGGCGATGGTCGCCTTGCCGGCGAAACGTGGCGCGAGGCGCACCTGCATGGTGTCGCCATCGGCATAGGCCGACTTGTCGAGGCTGACCTCCAGCACATCAGGCGTGTCGGCCTTGGCTTCTGCCACATAGCCCACATCGAAATTGATCGAGGTCTCGGCGCTGTCGCCGCCCTCGGCACGGACATCGAGGCGGTAGGTACCCCAGCCGACCTTGGCCTCGATCCGGGCGGGATTGTCCGCCGTCACCGCGACCTCACCATCGGAGATACGGCGCGTGCGTTTCACGGCTTCGTAGTTCCAGCGGCCATCCTGGAAGAACCACTGGTAGTTGCGCTGCACGCGCGACAGCGTCCATTTCAGGCCGGGCCGTGCGAGGCGGCGGCCCTCGCCGGTCGCCATGACCACATCGAAAGTGGCGGTCTGGCCGTCGCCCAGGGTGCCATCCTCGAACAGCGCCTTCACACCGACGACATTGCCCTTGGGCAGGATCGGCAGTGTGACAACGCGGTTGATGCCGCGCCCGCCATTCTCGGAAATCGTCAGCGCGATCTCGGCTTCGAGCGGCAGTGTTGTCTCGGGTTCGGTCAGTGTGACACCCAGACTGGCCTTGCCCCGCGCGTCTGTGGTGGCTTTCTCCTCGATATCGTTCTTGACGGCTTCCACGCTCTCGTCCGTCAGGCCGATCCTGTAGCCCTTAAGGCCCGGAATGGCGTGTTCGGCAGCGGCGCGCACCGTCACCGTGACGTTAGGCACATCGCCCTTATACTGGC
>CAXTUM010000431.1:0-3378 GCA_964247205.1 uncultured Beijerinckiaceae bacterium | reverse complement strand
GAAGATCACGCCTGGCCGCGTCGTGACGCCAGTTTCAAACCCGAGCTCCTTCGCCAGTGCGAATTCGCGCGCGCCTGCGGCCAATGCATCCCCCACGGGATAGGCGATGTGGTGTACCGGCAATTGCAGCTTGTCCTCCAAAATTGCTTTTGATTGCGCCATTTCGCGTCGTGCAGTCTGTTCGTCCTGCGTACCAAGCAGGGGATGGGTCAGTGTATGCGCGCCGATGGTGCAAAGCGGGTCGGCGGCGATTGCGCGCAGATCATCCCAGTGGAGACACAGCCGCCGCGTTCGTGCTGGGCCATCAATATCAGCAGCAGCGGCCAGCCGGGCTACTTCCTGTTGAAGATTGGCTTGCGGTCGCAAGTCCGCATAGACCGATTTAAAGACCTTGGCTGAACTGCCAATCGTCTTGCTCCCGTCCGCTCCGGGCAATCCGCGCGCTACGGCGTCTTCAAGGTCCAGCCACCACAATGGCGCGCCGCCGTCGGCAAAACCTGTCGTGGCGAAGACCGTGAATGGGGCCGCATGCCTGCGCAGGACGGGCAGGGCAAACTCTGCATTGTCACGATAGCCATCATCGAAGGTCAGCACCACGAATGGCTTGCCGGGCGACGGGTTGCGGATGCGTTCCGCCATCGCGTCGATGGGGATAATATCGTAACCCTGGTTCCGCACATGGCCAAGCACATGATCCAGAAACTCCGGCGTTATTTCAAGAATGCGATGCGGGTCAAACGCCTTCGGTTGCGCTGGCCTGACGTGATGAAACATCAGAATTGCGCCCAGCCCGCGCGTGCGATGCGCCATGGCTGCTGCCGCGCCGCTTTTGCCCAGAATCGATAACCCGGTGCGAAAAACGAGATGCTTCAATTTGTCGGTCCTGTTTCCGTTTCATCAACGCTTTTGCAGCCTTTGCGTTGACGATCCGTTGCTTTCATCGTTCTGATATGAGCGATCCTGAGGGGAAGCAACATCATGACGATGGTTGAAGCCTCGGCTGGAGGCGCAGCGGGTATTGTTGATGCGGCGGAAGCCGCCTTGATCCAGCGTGTCGAAACCCATGATGACCTGACACGGTTAGCGGCACAATGGCGCGTCCTGCAGAACAGCGGTCTGGCTACGCCTTATCAGACCTATGACTGGATCCGGGCCTGGAGTGATGCGATGTGCACGCCGCTTGGCATCAGGCCTGTGATTGTCACGGGACATGATAGCCGCGGGCGGGCAATCGCTCTGTTGCCGCTTGGCATCCGAAAGCGCAACGGTGTGACCTGCTGCATGTTTCTTGGCGGCAAGCACGCCAACATGAACATGGGTGTGTTCGAGCCGCAGGCCATGACTGGGCTTTCAGCCGACGATCTCGGCTTCATGCTGCGCAATGCGGCGGAGCGGCATGGCATCGATCTCTTCCATTTCGAGAACCAGCCGCGTGCATGGCTGGGGCGTGACAATCCCCTCCTGAAGCTGCCGTATCAATCAAGCACAAGCAGCGCCTGGAAGACTGCGCTTGTGCAGGATGGCGAGGAGATGATCCGGGGACTGATGTCATCCGAGAGCCGCAAGAAACTGCGGCACAAGGAGAAGAAGCTTGGCGAGAACGGACCAGTCAGCTTTCTTGAAGCGTGCAATGTGAACGAAGCCGAGGCTGTTCTGTCAGCATTTTATGCCCAGAAAGCAGCACGCTTCCGCGCCATGGGTATCGCTGATCCCTTCGCGGACAATCACGTCAGGGCATTTCTCCATGCGGGTGCGACGGGCGGCTTGGCGGAGGGAACGCAGTGCATCTGTCTGTTCGCAATGCGGGTGGGGGAGCGGATCGTTTCTGTCTTCGGCGGCGCGATCCATCAGGGGCGTTTCACCGGCATGTTCACCTCGTTTGACGGTGATCCAGCGGTTGCCCGCTACAGTCCTGGCGATCTCCTGCTGCTGCACCTCGTCAAGATGATGTGCGCCCGGGGGCTCACGAGCTTCGATCTGGGAACCGGTGATGCGAGCTACAAGACGGATTACTGCAAGACTGAAGAGCCGCTGTTCGACAGCTTCCTGCCGATGACCCTGACCGGACGTATTGCGGCTTCCGGCCTGCGCTCTGCAGCCGCTTTGAAGGGCTCCATGAAAAAGAGCGAGCTCGCGCTCGCTCTGGTCTCCAGATTGCGGAAGCTTCGGGGAGGCTGATCAGCCGCGCTCCAGTTCCTTTGCGGAAACGGCTCCGACAATGAAATAATTGCAGCCTTCAAGCGCGGCTTCCGCCGCTTCAAGATGCGCATCGTCGGGATTGTCCGAAGCAACAAGAACGGTCAGCGTTGTTGAGCCTGACAGACCTGCAGCAAGGCTGTTGGCCATTCCTCCGTTGAACACGACATAATCGTGATTTCCCGCCAGGCTTTTTGCAGTCGCCGAGACACCCTGCGGTGTGATCCTGGCAGGATCGAGTGCAGCCACGAGTGATGGCCCCTGACGCTTCAGGATAGCATGCAGCGCATGTACTGTGCCTGCGGCATGAGCCGCGCTTTCCACCGAGAGCACGAGGAGCGAGACCGGGCGACCGCGGATGAGCGCAGCCTCTGCTTCCTCCGCGATCTCGAAAAGCGGATTGTCTGATGTGTCAGAGCCAAGCTCCAGAGAAGTGTTGTCCCCGCTGTGATCGGCTGTCCGCCAGGTCAGGCCCTCCTGTGCTGGCAAGGTCTTTGCAGACAACGGCTCCGCAATGTCCGACTCGCGGGGCTGCATTGGCGGAGCCTGTATTTCGGGGATCGCTGTCACGGCTTGAGTCATCCGGGGTGCAACGGGCCATGCTGGCGCTTGAACGTCAGGCAAAGGCTTCAGCACCTGCGCCATGCGATCCAGAGAGGCCTGCATAGCGAGGCTTGCCTCGGACAGCACGGGAGCGGCGGTTGCTGCTTGAGCAGATGCTGGTTCAGCGGGTTTGATCAGGTCAGGGGTATTGGCTTCAGCGGCGACAACCGGGTTCTGAACTGTCTGCTCCCGGGGAGCCTGAGCCTGCGGCACAACCGGCTGCATCATCATGCCCTGCGCCATCATGGCCATCATCTGCGGAGTCATCATCATGGGAGGGTAAGCCATGGCGGGCTGCTGCGGCTCGGGCATGCGGCGTGCATAGACCCGCTCCGACAGCAGGGCCTTTGTCAGGATCCAGAAAAGCGAGATGGCAAAGGCCGCCAGCGTCGCGATCAGGATGATCGGCAGTTTCTTCGGGAAACTGGGATTCGTCGGCACGATGGCGCTCGACACGACGCGGGCATCAGCCGTCACGGCGTTGTCGGCATCGCGTGACGTGGCATCGCGGTAGCGCGTCAGATAGGTCTCGAGCTGTTCGCGTTCGGCCTTGGCCTCGCGCTCCAGCGCGCGCAGCTG
>CAXTUM010000430.1:0-3396 GCA_964247205.1 uncultured Beijerinckiaceae bacterium | reverse complement strand
AAGCCTGCATTCTTCAAGCGGGCGTATATCGAGAACGGGGAATGGCGCATAACGGCGGCCAACACCTGCGATGCCGTGGTGCAGCGCAAGGCGACGTTGCGTGTCAGTGCTCTGGCAGGGATGGTGACGCTGGCGCTGTTTGTCGGCCCTGAATTACGGCTGTCGCTGCCGGAAGCCCATACGTTCCGCGCGCCGCTGGTCAGCCAGCCCGAGATGGTGAGCTTCAAGCCCGCGGACAGGGTTCCGGGGAGCGAAAAATCATACAGCCAGAATTTTGGCACTCTTGAGATCACGAGCACTGCGCCAGCACGGCTCTCGCGCAGCCATGCTGTCGAGGCTGTTACGGCCATCGACACACCCCGCGCCCACCCTGCCATTGATGTTGTCGATGGCGCGACGCTGCGGGCGGGCGACATGGTCGTGCGCTTGAGCGGTATGGCGCTGCCGTCGGACGACAGGACCTGCAAGCGGCTGGACGGGCTGGCAGTACCCTGTCTTGACCGCGCCAGCAGCTATCTCCAGCTTCTGGTCAAGGGGCGTGCAGTCGCCTGTGATCGTGCCGGTGTCGCTGCGGACGGCACGGATATGGGCCGGTGCCGCATCGGCGAGACAGATATCGCGGAGCAGATGATCCGTCAGGGCTGGGCCAGTGCTGCCGAGGCCAGCGAGAAGCGGCTGGTTGTCGCGGAAGCCGCAGCCCGCAAGCAGAAACTCGGGATATGGCGCGATTGATTCTGGATTTCGCAAGGCGATTCAAACATTCGCCCTGATCGGGTACCATCTGGTGGCGATTCGCGCTCCGGAGCACCCATGAAGCGATTTTTCGGCTGTCTCTCCCTTGCTGCAGGTCTTGCAGCGGCCACTCCCGCACTCGCCGATTTTTCATCTTGCGTAGCGGGATTGCGCTCGCAGGCGCTGGGCGAGGGAATCTCCGGCGCGGTGTTTGACCGCGCCATGTCGGGTGTGCAACCCGACATGGATGTGATCAAGGCGATGAACAGCCAGCCGGAGTTCAAGACGCCGATCTGGGATTATCTGGGCGCCCTCGTCGATGATGAGCGGGTCGCGGAAGGGCGCGCGCTCCTGTCGCGCCATGCCTCGACACTCGCTGCCGCCGAAAGCCGCTTTGGCGTGGACCGGCACACCATCGTCGCGGTCTGGGGCGTGGAATCGAACTACGGGCAGGTCAAGGGCAAGTGGTCGCTGCCGCAGGCGCTCTCGACAGCGGCCTGTCTGGGCGCGCGGCGCAACGGCTTTTTCCGGGCCGAACTGATGGCGACGCTCAAGATCATCGAGCGCGGCGATCTCAAACAGGAGCAGCTTTTCGGCTCATGGGCGGGCGCTTTCGGCCATACGCAGTTCATCCCGACTACGTATCTGCGGCTTGCGGTGGACGGTGATTGGGACGGCAGACGCGATCTCGTCGGCTCCATCCCCGATGCGCTGCATTCCACGGCGAATTTCATGGCGAAAGCCGGCTGGCAGACGGGTGCGAGCTGGGGCTACGAGGTCAAGGTGCCGTCGGGCTACAGCGGGGCAGTGGGCCGCACATCGCGTGCGCCGGTGTCCTCATGGGCAGCGCGGGGAATCACGAAGGTAGATGGCTCTGCACTGAGCGGCGGCGGCAATGCGGGGCTGGTGTATCCGGCGCGCGGCGGCCCCGGCTTCCTCGTGTTCAAGAACTATGACGCGGCCTACAGCTACAATGGCGCGGATAGCTATGCGCTTGCGATCTCGCTGCTGTCGGACCGCCTCAAAGGCCGCCTCGGCGTGCAGCAGGACTGGCCAACGGACGATCCGCCGACATCACGGGCCGAGCGGCGCGAATTGCAGCGCTTGCTGATCGCGCGCGGCCATGATGTGGGCGAGCCGGATGGCGCGGTGGGGGCGAAGACGCGCGCGGCGATCCAGGCGGAAGAGGGCCGTGTGGGATTACCACAGACCGGAAGACCGGGCGGGAAAATTCTACGTGCTCTACGTGGGAGATAATTTTCAACACATCCTGTTTGACATACAGGATTAATCGTCCTATAAAACAAACAGCGCCGATTTGAGCAACAGCTTGCGGGCGCTTCGGCGGGGGCCATCACCCTCGCCGGTAAACAAATGCAGCTAAAGCGCTTTGGATGCGCAGGACGCCTCTTCCAGGGGACTTCCTGCCTGTCCTTCCGTTTGACGCTGCGGCATCGACACACAAACGGAGTTCATCATGTCGAATATCAGCCGCCGCACCTTCTCTGGCCTCTTCTTTTCCACCGCCCTCGCCTTCAGCGCAGGTGCTGCCCACGCACAGGCCGTCAAGGAAATCCGCCTCGATTATGCCACCTACAATCCGGTTTCGCTGCTCCTGAAGGAGCTGGGCCTGCTGGAAAAGGAATTCGCCGCCGATGGCATCAGCATCCGCTGGGTCCAGTCTCTGGGCTCCAACAAGGCACTGGAATTTCTCAACGCCTCCTCCATCGATTTCGGCTCCACGGCGGGCGCTGCGGCGCTGCTGGCCAGGGTCGGCGGCAATCCGATCAAGTCGATCTATGTCTATTCCCGCCCGGAGTGGACCGCGCTGGTGACAACGCCGAAGACTGGCATCACCAAGGTCGAGGACCTCAAGGGCAAGCGCGTCGCCGTGACACGCGGCACCGACCCGCACATCTTCCTCATCCGCGCCCTGCAGGAAGCCAAGCTGACAGAAAAGGACGTGAAATTCGTGCTTCTCCAGCATCAGGACGGCCGCACGGCGCTGGAGCGTGGCGATGTCGACGCCTGGGCCGGACTTGATCCGCTGATGGCGGCAGCCGAGGTCGAGGGCGGAGCGGTGCTGTTCCACCGCAAGCCTGAATCCAACACGCTCGGCGTACTGAATGTGCGCGAGGACTTCGCCAAGGCCAATCCCGAACTCGTGAACCGCGTCCTCAAGGTTTATGAGGATGGCCGCAAGCTGGCGCTGGCAGAACCTGCCGCAGTCAAGGCCGTCCTGATCACAGCTACCAAGCTGCCGGACGCCGTGATCACCCGCCAGCTCGAGCGGACGGATTTCAGCGATCCCAGCTTCACCCCGGCGCGCAAGCAGACCATCCTCGCGGCAGGTATCGCCCTGCAGGAAGCCGGGCTGATCAAGCCGGACCTCGATGTGCGCGAAACTGTGCGCGCCCTGATCGACGACCGCCCGATCAAGAGCGCAAGGGTTCAGTAAAGCAACACTTGCTTCCTTCCCCCTTGCGGGGGGAAGGGGAGCCTGTTCAATGACCCTCATGTCAACCCAGTCCGAAGCTGAAGCAGCACCCGAGGCCCAGACCACCATCCGCGCACCCCGCGTGCCTGCCTGGCTGATCGGCTTGATGATGCCGGTTGGCCTCGCGCTTGTTGATGAGCTGTCGGGTGGTCGGGGCTGGATCAGCG
>CAXTUM010000429.1:0-3400 GCA_964247205.1 uncultured Beijerinckiaceae bacterium | reverse complement strand
CGAAGTGGGCAACTCCCGCCTGCGCTTCACCGCCGATCTGCAGGCGCTGGCTGCCGCCGACTTCTTCATCGTGACCGTGCCCACGCCGATTGATGCCGCCAAGCGGCCCGACCTGAGCATCGTTGTCGCAGCCTCACGCACTGTCGGCGCTGTCCTGAAGAAAGGCGACATCGTTGTCTATGAATCGACGGTCTATCCTGGTGCGACGGAAGAGGTCTGCATACCCGTTCTCGAACACTGTTCGGGGCTTGCCGCTGGCCGGGATTTCTTTGTCGGATATAGTCCGGAACGGATCAATCCGGGGGATCGCTCGCATCGCTTTGAAACCGTGATCAAGGTCGTCTCGGCGCAAACCCCGGAAGCGCTGGAGATTGTGGCCGGAGTTTACGGTTCGGTTGTGACCGCAGGGCTCCACCTTGCGCCCAGCATCAAGGTGGCTGAAGCGGCCAAGGTGATCGAGAACACGCAGCGCGACCTGAACATCGCCCTGATGAACGAACTCGCCCTGATCTTTCACCGGCTTGGCATCGACACAGGTGATGTGCTTGCCGCCGCCGGATCGAAGTGGAACTTCCTGCGCTTCACGCCGGGTCTGGTGGGTGGCCACTGCATCGGCGTTGATCCCTATTACCTAACGCACCGGGCCGAGCAGGCGGGCTACACGCCCGAGGTCATCCTCGCGGGACGCCGCATCAATGACCAGATGGGACAATGGATCGCGCGCGAGTGCGTCAAGCGGCTGATGTCGAACGGCGGGGGACGAACCGTGACGGTGCTGGGCATCACGTTCAAGGAGAATGTGCCCGATATCCGCAACTCGCGGGTCGTGGATATCATAGCGGAGCTCCGTTCCTTCGGGTTGACGGTACAGGCTGCGGACCCGCTGGCGCAAAGCGCGGAATGCGAACACGAATACGGCTTTCCGCTCATTCCGGCCGAGAAGCTGAAGCCTGCGGATGCCGTGATCCTCGCGGTGCCGCACAAAGCCTATCTTGCGGGCGGCTGGCCGTTCGTGACATCTCTCCTGAGCCCAGACGCCAGGCTGATCATAGACGTCAAGTCATCTCTGGACCGGGTTTCGAAACCTCAAGCAATCGATCACTGGCGGACCTGAACTGCCACCGTCGGCGCATAGGCCGACATCGCAACCTCGCCCGGCCGCCCCTCCAGATGCAGGCTTGAAACACGCGGGCTGCCGCGCGCGATCACCCGGCCGCCCTTGATCACCGCCAGACGCGGAGGACGCAGGCGGATAGCCTCCGCCGGGTCGCGCGCATCAAGCAGCACCATATCCGCCGCATGGCCCTTCGCCAGGCCATAGCCCGCGATGTTCATGGCGGCAGCGGCGTTTTCCGTCACGGCGGCGAAGCATTGCGCCATGGCGTCCAGCCCGGTCATCTGCGCCACATGCACCGCCATATGCGCGGCGTCGAGCGGGTCCGCCGTGCCCAGCGAATACCAGGGGTCCATCACGCAATCCTGCCCAAACGCCACATTGATGCCCGCCGCCAGCATCTCGGGCACGCGTGTCAGGCCGCGCCGTTTCGGATAGGTATCGTGCCGCCCCTGGATGCAGATGTTGATCAGCGGATTGGCGATGGCGTGCAGCCCTGCCTCGCGCATGAGGGGCAGCAGCTTCGAGACATAGTAATTGTCCATGGAGTGCATCGAGGTCAGGTGTGATCCCGCCACGCGGCCTTGCAGGCCCAGCAACGTGGTCTGTTCTGCCAGAGTCTCGACGTGCCGCGACATGGGATCGTCCGTCTCGTCACAATGCAGGTCGACGAGCAGCCCGCGATCCGCCGCGAGACGGCAGAGCTGCCGCACCGACTCGGCGCCATCCGCCATGGTGCGTTCGAAATGCGGAATGCCGCCGACCACATCGACGCCCATGTCCAGCGCCCGCTTGAGATTGGCCTTGGCATTGGGCGAGCGGAGATAGCCGTCCTGCGGAAAGGCCACGAGTTGAAGGGTGATGTAGGGCGCGATCCGCTTCTTCACCTCCAGCAGCGCTTCCACCGCCAGCAGCCGGTCATCGCAGATATCGACATGGCTGCGGATGTAAAGAAGCCCCTGTGACACCGCGAGATCGCAATAGCGCAGCGCACGCTCGATCACGGCCTCATGCGTGAGCAGCGGCTTCAGCTCGCTCCATAGCGCGATTCCCTCCAGCAGCGTGCCCGAGCGGTTAAGGCGCGGCTGGCCGAGCGACAGCGTTGCATCCATATGGAAATGCGGATCGACGAAGGGCGGGCTCACGAGGCGGCCCGTGGCGTCGATGGTCTCGCGAGCCTCCGCTGCAATCGCAGGCGCAATTTCCGCAATGAGTCCGCCTTGAACAGCGATATCCACGCCTTTGCGCCCATCCGGCAGGTTGGCGTTGCGGATGATCAGATCAAGCATGGCTATCTCTCCCCCTTCACGAACGGCTTCATCAGGGCACGGGGATAATCCGCCTTCCGCGCCACCAGCACCAGCGCCATGATGGAGAGCACGAAGGGCATCATCAGGAAAATCTGGCTGGGCACCACGCCGCCGATCACGGTCTGCAGCCGCACCTGATAGGCATCGAATGCCCCGAACAGCAAGGCGCCGACCAGCGCTTTGCCGGGCCGCCATGAAGCAAACACCGTGAGCGCGATACAGACCCAGCCGCGCCCGTTGATCATGCCGAAGAAGAACGCGTTGAACGCCGACATGGTGAGAAACGCGCCGCCAATGGCCATCATGGCGGAGCCAGCCGCGAGCGCTCCCAGCCGCAGGCCTGTCACCGACAATCCCTGCGCATCGACAGAAGCCGGATTGTCGCCCACCGCACGGATCGCGAGGCCGAGCGGCGTGCGGGCCAGAACCAGCGCGGTCAGCGCGACGAGCGCAAAGGCCAGCCAGGTCAGTGCCGTCTGCTGCGCCAGTGCCGGACCAATGATCGGGATGATCTGCAGGGCGTCCAGCTGAAGCGGCTGGAACGGCTCAATGCGCGGCGGCGAGGTCACGGTCGGAAACGCCACGCGGTAGCCAAAATACGCGCCGCTCGTGGCGAACAGCGTGATGCCAATCCCCGTCACATGCTGCGACAGCCCGAGCACCACGGTGAAACAACCGTGCAGCAGGCCCAGACACGCACCCGCCAGCGCGGCGACGGCAATGCCGGTCCATAGGCCTGCGCCAAGATAGACAGCGAGCCATCCCGCCATCGCGCCCGCCACGAAGATGCCCTCGATGCCCAGATTGAGCACCCCCGCCCGCTCGCAGATCAGCGCGCCGAGCACACCGAAAATCAGCGGCGTCGCGATGCGGATGGCCGCGGCCCAGAAATTCGCCTGCGTGATGATGTCGAGCGCCTCCATCATCACGTGCTAACCCAGCGCAGGCGGTAGCGCGTGAACAGCGAGCCCACCAG
>CAXTUM010000428.1:0-3405 GCA_964247205.1 uncultured Beijerinckiaceae bacterium | reverse complement strand
ATCTTTGGTGGAGGGTTGCCTGAATTGTCAGCGATTGATGGAATTCTTGAATGCGCACCACGTTATGAGGATTTGTCTAACAGCCAGCGAATCCATGATCAACGGCGCTCTCAATTCTGGCGGGCAAGTCCATCCGGAAGTCTGTTCGTTATCCATGGCTTTGACGAGGACGTCCAAGAAACCTTTCCCCCCGGCAGAATTTTGGACACCGATCACCCAGTCTGGCGGATCGCCGAGGTGCTGCTGCACGCGCAAAACATGGCGCTTGGACTATCCAACGGCAATGGTGAACCGGTTTTGGTCAACTTTCGAGCCGTCTATTCCGGCCTATCCGGTCGTATTCTCAAATCCTGGTCAAACCCATTCAGCAACCTGAGATTTGAAGGTTCTCCGGCGAGTAGCGGCGAAGTTGTTTTGCAATTGAATGTCCAAGCGAATGACATTTTTAACAAGCTTGCAGACCATATCTGGTTACTTACATCTGATCTTTATGACCGCTTCGGAGCTGCCGGTTTGTCTGTTGCCCATATAACGCATGAAATAGATAAGTTGCTCGATAAGGTCTATCCTGAAACTCTCTGACTCCTCACCCCGCCGTCGAGAACCGGTCAAACACCATATCCGGCGCACTCGTATTATGCCGTGAATAGCTATGCCGCCCGGCCCAGAACTCCAGACCGTTCGCCTGCTTGAAGTCCATGATCGGTTCCTCGATCCAGCGCTGGGCGTTCTTCTGGCGGATCGCAACCTTCGAGGCATCGTTGTTGAACTCGGTCACATACATCGAGCGCAGCGCCGCGAAGGGCAGGTCCGTCACCGGCCGGTCGAACGTGACATCCATGGTCAGGCGGTCGCGGTCCAGTGTCGAGATTTTCAGCGTGGCCTGCCCGCCGCGGCGGAAGGGCGTGGTGAAGGTCATGGTCTCGGGGTCGAACACCACCTCCTTGAACTCCACGATGGGGCGGCCCTTCTCCTCGATCGGGCCGGCCACAAAGGAGGAGCCATAGGCCGACCATTTGAGATGCTGGGGCGGCAGCGGGCGGATGCGCCAGTAGCCGTCCGGCGGATAGACCACAGCCACTTCTTCCGAACGCTCGTTCTTGCGCACCCAGACCTGAATGAGATGCAGGCCTGTTTCAACCCGGTTGCCGATGCGCACCGGCACATCCGCCGGGCGCCAGAACTGCGGATAGGTGTAGCCGATGACCCAGATCCACTCGTTCTCGAAGATCGTGACACGCCGTGGCGGCGCGGGCGGCTTGAAGGCGGGGTCCGCCGTGAAGTCGCAATTCGTCCAGTCCGCCGCGAAATTGTCGGCCACGAGACCGCCGATATAGGCCGGATGAATGGCCTGAACGCGGAAGCTTTTCACGCCAGCATGGCTCATGCGGATATCGACATTGTCCTTTTCTGCGCACAGCACATGCTCGGAGCGGTTCGTGATCATGGCTTCAACCGCGCCAGCGAGTGGACCAACAGGTGCGGGCGGCTGGCCCTGGCTGAACGCGCCGGATGGCAGCAGCGTGCTGGCGGATGCGCCCAGAGCAAGGGAATTGAAGGCGCGCCGGGAAAATGGAGCTGGTTTGGTCATCATGCGTCCTTCAGGCCAAAGCATAGACATCGCCGGAATTCGCGTCATGCGGCAAACCGGCGAGATGCGCACGCATGGCATTGGCGGATATCTCGGTGGCGAATGTCAGGAGCTGGCTTTCGCCGAGCGCGATATTGTAGCGGCTGTAACCCAGATCAGCCAGCCGCAGCATGCAGCGATCTGCCACGTCACGCTGGATCGTGGTGAACTCGAAGGACAGCGCAGGCACCGGTCTTGAAAGGCCAGCCAGAACGGAATCCTCGAAACCCTCGACATCGATCTTGACGAAATCCGGCTGGCCATGGCTGGCGATCAGCGCATCCAGCGTCGTCACGGCAACATCGATGGTCTCGTCCCAGACCTGACCCTGCCAGCCGTCGGCGCCATCGGCCGCCTTGACGAAGTCGGTCGAGGCCGTGGTCACAGTCGGGTTGGCGCTGTTGACGTGCAGCACGAGAATTCCCTCTTCCGCGCCGCACGCCGATTGCACCAGCGTAACATCACTGTCGCCGCCATGAATGGCGCGGATGGCCGTGGCGCAGAGCGGCTGCGGCTCCAGCGCCACGACGCGGGCACCGAGGCGGCGGAAGGAGGCGATGCGATCACCGACATGGCTGCCGATATCGAAGGCGAGGCCACCGGGTTTGACAAAACGGCTATAGAGCGCATCCATCGCGGCATCGCGCACAGGATTGCCGTAATAGACATCCAGCGAGCGCTCCAGCGCGCCCAGATGCGAGCCCAGCGCTTCCTTCGCGCGGCGCACGGCGCTGTCTGTATGCGGGCGCGTCATGCAGCGTTCCCCTGCACAGCCTTCACCTCGGCGGGCGTGTCATATTCCTCGGGAATTGCGCAGAGCCGCATCCTGGCCATGGCCCGGCCAAGCGCGGGATCGGCCAGCCAGACACCGAAAGGGATGGCGACGATATAACCCGCCGTCATGATGAGCCCCCACCAGAACAGGGTTGGTGCACCGATGTAAGCGAGCGTCATCACCACCGTACCAAACGCCAGCTGCGGCCACATGCCCTGAAATGCCACATCCCACGGGATACGTTGCGCATCACGCAATTGTCCGTTCCAGCCCACGGTTTTGCCGAACAGCAGCCCGACCATGAAAATGGTGACGCGGAAGGTGGAGACCGCACCGAGCAGGAAGGCGAAGGTCAGTTCGATGATCGCGCCAAGGATGAACTTGAAGCGACCGCCGTAGCGCGCGCTTTCTGTCGACGACGCCAGAATGTCGATGAAACCTGCAATCTTCGGCGAGAGATACATCAGCAGAAACGTGATGTAGAGCGCGATGGCGGATGCCGCCGGAAAGCCTGCCGCATCCTCCATAAAGGGTTTGATTGCACCGAGCGCAATGAACAAAGTCCAGGCCGGTGTTCCCAGGAACATCAGGATCGCCCAGGCCAGCTGGAAGCGGCTCATCGGCAGCAGGCCTTTTGTGCCTACGAGCGGCCAGTATTGCATGTTGCCCTGGCACCAGCGGGTGTCGCGCTTGGTGAATTCGAGTATGGTCGGCGGGTTTTCCTCCCAGCTTCCCATCTCGACCGGCAGCACGCGGCACTCATAACCGGCACGGCGCATGAACGTCGCCTCCACCTGATCATGGCTGAGGATATGGCCACCCAGTGGCGGACCGCCGGGCAACACCGGCAGATGACACTCCTCGACGAAGGGCTTGATGCGCACCACAGCGTTGTGCCCCCAGAAAGGGCCGCAATCACCCACCCACCACGATTGCCCCATGGTGTAGCTGCGCATACCGTGGCGCATGCCGAACTGGAAAATGCGCGCGAAGGCCGACT
>CAXTUM010000427.1:0-3407 GCA_964247205.1 uncultured Beijerinckiaceae bacterium | reverse complement strand
ATGGGCCGGGCCGGAGGCTATCTCACGCGCTATGAAACAAGGGGTACATCCGATTCAGGGGACTGTCCGGAGCAAATCGATCGCTCTGAAGCTTGGGTTCTCGGGGGCAGATTATGGCTATGCCATTGATCTTGGCCTGCCTCCCCCTTCCGGAATCCAGACACATTTCTCATTGGATCCTATCATCAAGGTCGAAAGCATCTGGAATGGCAATGTTTTGGGCCGCAACAATTGTTTCGCTGAACGTCGAGGACCACTTGTCCGAATTCGGACCGAAGCAGGTGCGTGGCGCGATTCTTTCCAGAAGCTTGCCGACTTCGATAGCATGATGACCCACTATGCCGACCCTGATGACGGGTTTGAATTGCTGCTGTTGCGCGAGCGTATGAAGGCTTGGCGCTTCTACGATCAATTGCGGACAGACCGGGAGGCACCTGCGCGAAGGCCACAGATCGGAACATATACACCTGTGCTTGCAAGCGATGGACTTGATCTGGCAGCCGCAATTCAAACCATCCGCGAATTTGGCAATTCAAGCGACCTGGACACTGTGATCGATGATGCTTTCCCCGGTTCGGAAGTCAGGATCGCCAATATCGATGGCTATTTTGAAATCGAGATGCGACAGCATGGTCTTCTGCGTCCATTAAAGGCGGCAGAACTATCGGAAGGGACATTGCGCTATGTTCTACTCGTTGCCGCTCTCCTGTCGCCGCGCCCACCTGAACTCATGATACTGAACGAGCCCGAGGTCAGCCTGCATCCTGACCTCTTTGCGCCACTGGCACGCCTGATTGCCAGATCATCTGAACACTCGCAGATCATTCTCGTATCTCATGCGCCCGGCCTCGTTGCAGCCCTCAATGATCATGTATCGACGACGAAAGTTACGCTTGAGAAACAGTTTGGCGAAACGCACATCCATGACAACGATACACCTTCATGGGTCTGGCCCAGCCGATGATCCCCTGGCTCAACCTCGACACAGGCCAAATCCCCGGCGGCGGCGAATTGCGCCTGAAGCGGCGGGGTGCGGAATTCTCGATTCGTCTGGGGAACAACGAGCTGATGAACTCGCGGCTCAGCGGCTCTGAAGAAGCGCTGTCGACACTGACGGCAGACCGGCTCAAGGGGCGCAAGGCAGCGCATGTGCTGATCGGCGGACTGGGGATGGGGTTCACCCTCAAGGCGGCGCTTGGCGCGTTTGATGCACAGGCCAGGTTCACCGTGGCGGAACTGGTGCCCGCTGTGATCGCTTGGGCTCACGGCCCTATGGCGGAGCTGTTTGGCGATAGTCTTGTTGATCCGAGGGTGACAATCGCGGAGACCGACGTCCGCGACCTGATCGTGTCTGGCAAAGGCGGATATGATGCCATCCTGCTTGATGTCGACAATGGCCCGGAAGCCATGACGCGCAAATCAAACGACCGGCTTTACGATATGCAGGGGCTGGCGCTGTCCCTCGCGGCGCTCAAGCCCGGCGGCATCCTCGCGGTGTGGTCGATGGGACCTGATGCCGGATTTACGCAGCGCCTGCGCAAGGCCGGGTTCGGCGTCGAGGAAATCGGCGTGCGCGCCCACCGGGGAAAATCCGGCACGCGGCATGTGATCTGGCTGGCGAAGCGGAAATAGCTCAGCCGAGCTCAATCCCCAGCATCAGGCTCGACAGGCTCTTGCCGTGCGGATCGCTGGCGAGCGATATCGAGACGCCTCCGCCCAGCGCGCCTTCGAGAAGAAACACGAAGGCCCGCAATCCCGGCGCTTCGTGGCGCGTGACCGGGCCTTTCGCGATGCCTGCGAAAACAGCCGCCACGACCTCCGTGGTCAGCCTTTCGCGGATCAGTTCGTAGGCTTCCGCATCCTTCGCGATCACCGCGATCTGCGAGGTGTTGCCCTTGTCTCCCGCGCGGGCCGTGGCGATATCGTGCAGCCTCATGAGATCAGAACCTCGACATGCGGCGTGATCCAGCCGCGCGGCAGCAGCACGGAGCGCACGCCCACCAGATCACGGACCTGCATGAAATCACCCCCGCCGCCATAGGGGCCGTTGGTGAGGAGCGACTGTGTTTCCTGCGCGACGTACTCCGCGTGCCTGCGGTTCATGCTGCGGGCGGAAACGCGCAGCCGCACCTCGTAAGGCTCGCCGCCTGCGGGCGATGCGGAGCCGTGCAGGGAGTTCAGGCCGATCAGATCGATGCGAAGATCGTCGAGATCGAGATGGCGTTGGGCAAGCCGGGAGCGCACAATGCCTGCCGCGTGTTCAGCCCGCGCCCGTGCGTTGGGGCCAACATACCCGACATGACCCTCGCCGATATGCCCGGCGTGATAACACACCGTCGTCTTCAGCGTGTCCGTCCGGGGCAGAGCCTTCGCGCCGGAAACCGCGACGTGATCTGCCTTGATCTGATCAAACCGCAATCCGGTGAAATCCGCCACGCAATCCGGCGTGATGTAACGCGCGGGATCGCCGCATTCGTAGAGGATCTGCTCGGTGCAGGTCGCGGGTGTCACCGCACCGCCGGAACCGGGCGCCTTGCCGATCCATGCCGATCCATCAGCTGAAACTTCGGCGAAAGGGAAACCCAGCCTGTCGAGGCCCTCCACATCCTTCACACCGGGGTCAGCAAAATAGCCGCCGGTGACCTGCCCCGCGCATTCCAGCAGATGCCCGAGCACTGTGCCGGCCGCAATCCTGGGCCAGTCATCGGATTTCCAGCCAAAAGCGTGCATCATGGGGCCGAGAAACAGCGACGGATCCGCCACGCGTCCCGTGATCACCACGTCAGCGCCCATCGCCAGTGCATCACGGATCGGCTCAGCGCCGAGATAGGCATTGGCCGAAATCATGCTGTTGCCGAGGTTGCCGACAGGCTCTCCCGTTTCCATCATCGGGAGTTCGGGATGCGCCTGCACCAGCGCGGAAACATCATCGCCAGTTACGACGGCCACCTTCAGCGGCGGCAGGCCCATTTCCTTCGCCAGCGCCAGCGTGCGCCGGGCGGCAGCCACGGGGTTCGCCGCGCCCATGTTGGTGATGATCCTGACGCCGCGCGCCTTGGCTGGCCCCAGGAGCATGCGCCATCGGTCTTCAAGATACGGGTTGTAGCCCTTTTCAGGATCACGCAGCTTTTCCAGCTGGCCCATGGCGATGGTGCGCTCGGCCAGGCATTCGAAGGCGATGTAATCGAGACTGGAGGTCTCGATCAGCTCAAGCGCCGGTTCCCAGCGGTCCGCCGCATAACCCGCGCCTGAACCGATGCGGATCGTTTTCACGTGATGCTACTGCTTCTTGATGCTCATTGCTTTTCAATTCCTGCGTCCGCCACGGCCTTCTGCCATTTGGCGCTTTCCGTGCGAACCGATGCATCCAGTTCCGCAGGGCTGGAAGCCGACACCGCAATGCCAAG
>CAXTUM010000426.1:0-3410 GCA_964247205.1 uncultured Beijerinckiaceae bacterium | reverse complement strand
GCGCCAGAAACACGCCCTGATTAGCCTGGCTGCCGGAATTCGGCTGCACATTGGCAAAGCCGCAACCGAACAGACGGCAGGCCCGCTCGATAGCGAGCGTCTCGGCGATATCCACGAACTGGCAACCGCCGTAATAGCGCCGCCCGGGATAGCCCTCGGCATATTTGTTGGTCATCACCGAGCCCTGCGCCTCAAGCACGGCGCGCGACACGATGTTCTCGGAGGCAATCAGTTCAATCTCGTCGCGCTGACGGCCAAGTTCCAGACCCACGGCATTGGCAAGTTCGGGGTCCCGATCCGCGAGGGAGGCACCGAAGAAGCTGTTGGAGAGAGACGCTTGCGTGGCTGCGGACATGGGCTTTGCTCCGGAAATCAGGGTCTGTTCAGATGCGGGCGGGCTTACACGGGATTCTGCCGATCACCAACGGGCAACACAGAATACCAGCCGTGCATGACGCCGCATCATCTGATATAATGATATCTTTATATCGTTATCAAGCCAGAACCTGATAAATATCACATCCGCTTTTGCCCGGCCTCATGCATGCGCCTCACCAGAGCCGCGTCATCCGGGCTGGTGCGCCGCCACTCGTCTAGCAGCCGACGGCTGTTCATGATATCGGCTTCAAGGCCGCCCCTTGACGGATCGATTCCGAGAGCCTGCGGATCATCTGGCTTTGCGAATCCCACGAGCAACCGCTCACCCAGAACCGTATCGTAGTGCAGCGGCTCGATGAACAGCGGCTGGGCATCCGAGCCAAGCCGCAAGCCTTCCAGAGCCGCCGTCGAGAGCCCGGACGCATCGCGATAGCGCAGGCAGTCCGGCACGTCCGCCGCAACGAGAGCGATCATCCGCGCCATGTCGCGGCGCAGTTGCTCGCGGCGTGCGCTCTGTCCGGTCAAGGCGGCGACTTCGTAGAGCATTACGTGCTCTGGCGACAACAGGACATCCACCTTGATCCCCGCCTGACATGTCGCGCGGATCAGGCCTGCCAAGCGACGCAGCCTTTGGCTGATCAGGGCTTCATCGGGACGGGCATACCATTTCTGGTCATACACAAGCTTTATGCTGGCCTCAAAGGTGCGGCCTCGATCCGCGATGCGATAGCGGTAGGTGCGGTGGATCAGACCATTGGCATCCGCTTCACCCAACGTGTCATTGCGCCGGGAGTTGTCCAGAATACCCTCGATCACCTTCATCGGCTTTGTCGACAGCAGGAAGGCTTGGATATGCCGGAGCGGGATGGGGACAGGACCGCGCGCGTCTTCCATCCGCTGCTGCCGGATACCCGGCACGCCATCATGATCCGGCTGGAAAAGCATGTAGTGGTCCAGCCCGAGGACAAGCCGCCGGACATGGTCCCTGTTCCGCCTGACCTGTTCCGCGAGACCCTCAAGATCGGCAAGCGTCGCACCCAGCATGGAGAGATTGTATGTCGATGTTCCGCCCAGAGCCGGACTGGCAGGGTCGAGGCCGTATGCCGCACGGGACGAGCCGATGATCACGGTATCCGGCCTTTTCCGGCTGAACAGGTGGTCCTTGATCAGTTGCTCGTCACCCAGCATGCGCGACGTCGGCTGGATCACGAATCTTGGTACAACCCGTGTTCCAAAAGCCAGGAACGGATCAAAGGCCAGAACAATACCGACCCAGAGTACCAGTGCCGTGAAACCCGCGACCACGAAGCTGCGCAGGAACGAACGACCAGTTGCAGATGGCGCAACGCTCATGCCGCGTCAGGCTCTCCCACGCAGCGGATCATCGAGACCCGCTTCGGCATCTTGCCAACGGCAGGACGGAATTGGCCGGATGCCGCGTCCAGCACCATGAGAACACCAGTCGCCACGTCGAAATAGACACCATGCAGTTGCAAGCGGCCCTTTCCTTCGAGAATCTGCACACACGGGAACGTCCGCAGGTTGGCAAGCGAGGTCTGGATGCCGGCCAGCGCCAGCCGCTCCACATAGACCGGCAGCGCCTCGTTGAAGCCCTGCCCGCCGGTTCTCTCTGCCGCCGAACGCAGCAGTGTGATCCACTTGCCGATGAAATCGCCGGGCGACAGCGGCCCCTGCGTATCATCCGCATAGGCGCGGATGCCGCCGCAGCGGGCGTGGCCCATCACGACGATATGCTTCACCTTCAGTGCCTGCACTGCATATTCCAGCGCCGCCGAGGTGCCGTGCAATTCGCCATCCGGTGTGAAGGGTGGCACGAGATTGGCCACGTTGCGCACCACGAAAACTTCACCCGGGCGCGTGTTGAAAATGACCTCGGGCGAAACGCGGCTGTCGCAGCAGCCGATGATCATGACATCGGGATTCTGGCCGGTCCTGGCCAGTTCCGTGAAACGGGCCTGCTCCTTGGGAAGCCGTTCGCTCAGGAATGACTTGTAGCCGTCAACGAGTTGATCTGGCAGCATGCTGTACGCTCTCATCCGTCCGCCGGGATATCAGAATGATCCCTTTATGGGTTTTGGACGTCAATTGCACCCTGCAAAAATGCATCTCTCAAAAGTGGTCAGGGCGGATCACTTCACAGTCGGAAATCGTGATGATTCCGACCTGCCGCAAGACGATCTTGTAGATGGGATCCACGATGCTCTCGACCTTCGACGGGTCGCACACACAGACCACACTCACCATGCGGCCCGCATCCGACACCATGCCATCGGCGCGCCAGGAACCCTCGCGGCCCCGCCCGGCAATCACGGGATAGACCGTGTAACCCGTGACCGCGAGCTGATCGAGCTTGTCGAGCACGCGGTTCAGCGCGGGCTGCTCGATGACGATGGCGATGCGTTTTTTCAGATAGGTCTGCATCGGAATTTCAGCCTTTCACCACGCCAGCCAGCCAGACATAAAACGGAATGCCGAGCGCCAGGTTGAACGGAAATGTCACGCCAAGCGAGAGCGTGAGATAGATCGATGGCTTCGCTTCCGGGAGAGCCAGGCGCATGGCGGCTGGTACGGCAATGTAGGACGCCGACGCTGCCAGTGTGATCATCAGCGCCGTCCCGCCAACCGAAAGCCCCAGAACAAGACAGGCCAGCGCCGCGAGCGCAGCCGATATGAGCGGCATGTAGAGGCCAAACGCGATGGCGGGCCAGGACAGGGACTTCATGCCTTCGCGCATGCCGCGCCCGGCGATGAGTCCCATGTCGAGAAGGAAAAGGCAGATCATGCCGAAGAAGAGATCATTCACGAACGGCGATACGGCTTTCATGCCCCGCTCGCCCGTGATCCAGCCGATGATGAACGAGCCGATGAGCATCACGACCGATCCGTTCAGCCCGATCTCGCGCAGCAGGGTTCCCATGCTCTCTTCTTCGCACCGTCTAGCTGTGTGCCGTGCCTTGCGCGCCAGAAACAGTGCCGTGAGACTTGCAGGCGTCTCCATCACTGCCGCCACA
>CAXTUM010000425.1:0-3418 GCA_964247205.1 uncultured Beijerinckiaceae bacterium | reverse complement strand
GTCCGCCGGCTCCAGCTCAACCGCCTTGCGGCCCATCTTTTCGGCCTCGGCATAGTCGCCGGTTTCCTCTAGCGCAAAAGCGTAGCAACCCTTGATGCAGCCCGCGTGCGGAATGCTGTCGGTGTAGACCGAAACAACGCGTGCCTGCGAGCGGCGCATGCCGTCAGCATCGCCCAGGATGAAACGGATGGCATGACTGATCTTGATCGCCATCGCATCCATAGGATTATCACCGATGATCTGCTCCATCGCGCGGATCGCACCGCGCGGATTGCCTTTGAGCCAAGCATCAAGTCCTGCGGCATAATGGAATGCGCGGTCATCCGGCTGTGCGGCAAGGCGGCGACTGCCTTCGATGAGGGCATCCAGTGCGCCCGGGCGAAGCTCGCGCCGCGCAAGCATGAGCAGCATGTAGCCCTTGAGAAGCGGGCCGAGCGACTCGTCTGGATGCTGGTCGATCAATTGTCCGAGGAGGACGGGTGTTTCCCTGTCATGACGCAGGAAAGCGCCGACCAGCCTGTTCCACAAGGACTGGAACGCTTCCGGCACGACAATTTCAGTTCCAAGCATACCAGCATCCCTGTCCATAACTGGACGATGCCATGGGTGTGCGACAAAGGCATTTCACGCTCTCTCACTGCGCATCACTTGCGCGTGACGGTGGCGTCAGAAGGTCCCATCATAGGCACGCCGGCTGATGCGACAGGCAAGCAGCGTGAAAGTGTCGCGGGATAACGCTGCTTTGGCTTCAAGCCGGAGTGTCGCGGCATCATCGATCCAGACACTGTGTCCGCCCATGGCGCGCGCCACCGCCGGGAAATCCGTGCCGCCGAAATCAACCGCCGCATTCGGGCGCTGTGTGGCGCGCTGTTTCAATTCGATCAACGCAAGGCTTTCATCCACCAATACGCAGATGATGAGCGGCAGCTTGAGATCACGTAGCGTCGCCAGTTCACCCAGCCCCATTTCAAGACCCGCATCGCCGACAAAGGCGATCACCGGCGTATCTGGCGCGGCCAGTTTGAACCCCATCGCCAGCGGAACTGCGCAACCCATGGTGCAGAGTGCCGAGGATTGCAGCATCGCGCGGGGCATATGGCTCGTCCACATCTGCGAGACAAGAATACGATGCGCGCCGCTGTCAGCGGTCGCGACCGTGGTTTTCGGCAATGCATCCCGTATCGTCTGGAACACAACGCCAGGCCCCCAATCAGCTGGTGGCGCAAAAGTTTCCTTGAGAAGCGTCTGCGCTTTAGCCGGTGCTTTATCTGGCCAGCTAGCCCGGTCGCCAGACATTCCGTTCGTCAGCTGCGCCAGTATCGACACGATGTCACCCACGAATTGATGCGTCACACTGTGCATGCCATGGGGCAAGGCTTCAGCTACGATATCGATCACCTTTTTGCTGGCAGGCCAAGGGTTGCGCCAGTTCACGCGCATCTCGATCGGGTCATATCCTGCCAGAACAAGGCAATCCGCCTGTTCGATCAGGGGCAGCAGCAGTTTGTCGGCTTTGGGTGAAAGTCCCGCCGCGCCAAGTGACAGCGCATGCGTTTCGGGCATCAGGCCCTTGCCTTTGTAGGTCGTGATCAGCGGCGCGCTGAATTGCTCGCAAAAATTCTGGACGGCACGGCCAGCATTCTGGTTCACGGCATCGACACCGGCAATAACGAGCGGGCGTTGAGCCTTGCTGATGAGCGCACGCGCAGCCTGCAGTTCCACACTTTCCCCAGCAGTTGACATTGCTGGTCTGGGCGAGATAGCCAGCGGCCCATCCGAAGCCATTCCTTCGGCGACGCTGATCGGCACATCAACATGCACCGGCCCCGGACGCCCGGACAATGCCACCGCCAGCGCCTTGTCGATCACCAGATCAGCCGTCGCCAGCGTCGCGCGGAAACTGGCTTTCACGACGGGGCGCAGCAGCGCCTGATGATCAAACACCTGATGGGTGTAGGTCTCGGCGTCAGCGGCATCGACGCAGCCCGTCAGGAAGATCAGCGGCACGCGGTCCTGCATGGCATTGGCCACGACATTGACAGCATTGGCGACACCCGGCCCGAGCGTTGCGTAGAAAACACCCGGCGCGCCGGTGGCATGCCAGACGCCTTCCGCCATGAATCCGGCAGCGTTCTCGTGCTTTGTCAGGATTGTCTCGATCCCAGCCGCGTTCAAAGCCTCGACCAGCGCCAGGACTTCGCCGCCGGGAATCCCGAAGGCTCTGGTGATGCCAGCCGCCGCAAGCCGCCGCGCGATCCTGTCCGCACCGTTCATTTGTACCCCGGCTATTCTTCAGTGCAGTGGTTGGCAGAGCCGCATACTCAAACGCAAGTCTCGTTCCCGTGATGAAAGGTCAAGCGCTTCATCGTCATCAACCGCATCCACGATCAAGGATCCCGGACAGCGATTGAAAAAGCGGCTATTCAAGGTGCAGGAATTTATTTTGGGAAAAATGGCGCGAGAGACGGGACTCGAACCCGCGACCTCCGCCGTGACAGGGCGGCGCTCTAACCAGCTGAGCTACTCCCGCATCGGGGCTTTTTTCACCACCGTTTTGGTCCTGCTCTGCTAGGATAAGTGTTGACAGCTGTCAACCAGACGGCGCGCAAAAAGCGCCTATCGCAGCTTGGGTACGCCCAGTTTGAAGCCAAGCACCTGACTGGCCGACAGTATGCGGATGTCTTCGTGCGGTACGGATTCTGCGAGGTCGATAATACGCGGATCGATGCCCATGAACTTCGAATAGCGCTTCAGGGCCATAACCTCCTGCTGCGAGCCCGTCTTCTTGTCTGTCACGACACGCCCGCTAACGGGATCGAATCCGTAATTCTCCTCCGACTGCATCCGATGCACACCCATGCGGCTGTCCGTGGGGATGACGCGCTTCTTGCCGCCCATGACTGCGTACACACAGGCCGAATTGCACATGGCATTGGTGACAGCCCCTTGCGGGATCACGCGGCCGGACCTTGAATCAACCGATGGGCTGCTGAAAAATCCGCCGCCGCGGTTAACGCGGGCTACGACAACGGTTGTTCCCAATGTCCGGAATGTCGCGCCCAGCATCATGGAGCCCACGACACTGCCGCCTGGCGAATGGATCAGCACCATGTTCAGCAAACGCCCTTCATCCGACGCACGCTTGGCGATGGCGATGAAATCATTGGCCGCCTCGCGCGTGATTCGCCCCTCGGCCTGGATCACGATGGGGCACTTTGTTCCGCAGGTCCCGTCTCCCAGTGACACCGCCGTGAATTGCATGCGGGCCGAGGCTGCGACCGTCGTGATGAAAAAAGCAGCAGTCAGGACAAGGCCTTGCGCAGCAAGCTTCACAGTTCTGTTCATGTCAGCGCGACCTTTCATTCCGGTTTGGCATGAGGACCAAACCACGAGGCTATCATGGCATTTCAAAGGCTCA
>CAXTUM010000424.1:0-3434 GCA_964247205.1 uncultured Beijerinckiaceae bacterium | reverse complement strand
GGACCTTTCAGCGCCAGCAGAATATTGTCCGCCACTGAATGGCTCTCGAACACTGTCGGCTTCTGGAACTTGCGGCCGATGCCCATTTCGGCAATCGCCGCCTCATCGAAGCGGGTAAGGTCCACCTTGCCGAGGTTGAACAGCACGTCGCCCTCATCCGGCCGTGTCTTGCCTGTGATCACATCCATCATCGTCGTCTTGCCCGCGCCGTTGGGGCCAATGATGGCGCGCATCTCGCCCGGCTCCAGCGTCAGCGACAAGGAACGCAGGGCCTTGAAACCATCGAACGAGACATTGACGTCGTTGAGATAGAGAATGGATTGTGTGACATCGGACATGGCTCAGGCCGCCTTTCCGGCATCAGCCGCAGGCAGCGTCGGCTGAGATGGCGCTTTCGTTTTGCCGCGAAACTGTTCCCAGGCTCCCAGAATGCCCTTGGGAAGCGCCAGCGTAACGACGACGAAAAGCCCACCCAGCGCAAACAGCCAGTAAGCCGCCAGAGGCCCGCTGGTGAAGACGGTCTTGAGATAGTTCACGACAACCGCGCCGAGCGCCGCGCCCACAAGCGTTCCGCGCCCGCCGATGGCGACCCAGACCACCGCCTCAATGGAATTGGCGGGGTGGAACTCCGATGGATTGATGATGCCGACCTGCGGCACATAAAGCGCACCGGCGATACCGGCGATCATGGCTGACACCACCCAGACCAGCAGCTTGTGATGCTCCACCCGGTAACCGATGAAGCGCGTGCGGCTCTCGGCATCGCGGATGGCGACGAGCACCTTGCCATAGGCCGACGACACGATGACGCGCGCCAGCACAAAGGTCAGCATCAGCGCGATCGCCGTGATCACGAACAGTGTGGCACGAGTCGTCTGCGCCTGGATGTTGTAGCCCAGGATATCCTTGAAATCGGTCATGCCGTTGTTGCCGCCAAAACCCATGTCGTTGCGGAAGAACGACAGCCAGAGCGCATAGGTCATGGCCTGTGTGATGATCGAGAGGTAGACGCCGGTGACACGCGACCGGAAGGCCAGCCAGCCGAAGACGAAGGCGAGAATGCCCGGCGCCAGCACCACCATCAGCATGGCATAGGGAAAGCTCTGGAATCCCCACCAGGCAATGGGCAGTTCCTTGTAGTTCAGGAACACCATGAAATCGGGCAGGACTGGATGGGCATAGACACCGCGCGTGCCGATCTGGCGCATCAGGTACATGCCCATGGCATAGCCGCCGAGCGCAAAGAAAGCCCCGTGGCCGAGGCTGAGAATGCCGCAATAGCCCCAGACCAGATCCAGTGCGACCGCGAACATGGCGTAGCAGAGATATTTGCCGAGCAGCACCACAGTTCCGTTCGACACATGGAAAGGCGAAGATGGTGACACTACGAGATTGCAGTACGGCACCAGCACCATCACCGCCGAGACAATGGCGAGAAAGACGAGGCCGCGGCCTTCGATCAGCTTGAGAAAACGCGCGGTCAGCATGGCAAGACTCCACGCTTCTCCCGCTTGCGGGAGAAGCTGGCGGGCGAAGCCCGACTGATGAGGGCCTTTTGCCAGACTGCCCTCATCCGGCCCTGCGGGCCACCTTCTCCCGCAGGCGGGAGAAGGAAGGAGACGGCTGTCATGTGCTTGATCATTGCTCCACCGCCCTGCCCTTGAGCGCGAACATGCCGCGCGGGCGCTTCTGGATGAACAGGATGATCAGCACCAGGATGACAATCTTGCCCAGAACCGCGCCCGCAAACGGTTCGAGTATCTTGTTGGCAATGCCGAGAATGAAAGCACCCAGCAGCGTGCCCCAGAGGTTGCCGACCCCGCCGAAGACCACCACCATGAAACTGTCGATGATGTAGCTTTGGCCGAGGTTGGGCGAGACATTGTCGATCTGGCTCAGCGCGACACCCGCTATGCCCGCTATGCCGGAACCAAGCCCGAAAGTCATGGCATCGACGAAGCGCGTGCGGATACCCATGGACGAGGCCATGCGCCTGTTCTGCGTCACGGCGCGCATCTGGAGGCCGAGCGGCGTCGCCTTCAGCACCAGCAGCAGTACGGCGAAGACAACCAGCGTAAAGACCAGAATCCAGAGCCGCGCATAGGTGATCTCAAGGCCCATCACGTCGAACGAGCCTGACATATAGGTCGGCGCGCCAACCTCGCGGTTGGTGGGGCCAAACGCGGTGCGCACGGCCTGCTGCAGGATGAGGCTGACGCCGAAGGTGGCGAGCAGCGTTTCCAGCGGACGTCCGTAGAGAAAGCGTATGACACCACGCTCGATGGCAATGCCAACCAGTCCCGCGGTGATAAAGGCGAGCGGGATGGCGATGGGCAGTGACCAGTCAAAGAGGTGAGGGGCTTTCGTGCGGATCACCTCCTGCACCATGAAGGTCACATAGGCGCCGATCATCACCATTTCGCCATGCGCCATGTTGATGACGCCCATCACACCGAAGGTGATGGCGAGACCAATGGCAGCGAGCAGAAGCACTGAACCCAGTGAAATGCCAAACCACAGTGTTTTCGCGCCTTCCACGATCTGCTGGCGGCGCTCCATGTCGCCGATACCCTGATCGACGAGAACCTTGAGGGGACCTGTGGCCTCGGCGGATATCTGCTTGAGCAGGGCAAGCCCGTCCGGCGTCGAACGGCCCGCCATGATCTGCGCAGCCTGCACCTTGTCGACTTCCGAGGAGTCCTTTGACGTGAGAAGGATGGCCGCGCGCGCTTCCGCAAAGGCCCTTTTCACACGCGGATCGGTTTCCTTGCCCAGCGCATCGTCAAGCACCGGCAACAGGGTGATGTCACGGTCACGGAAGACGGAATTGGCCGCATCAAGACGGCGGCGCGGATCGGGTGCGAGGAGGGTCAGGGAACCGACGGCGCCTGCAACCACGCGGCGGAGGCGATTGTTCAGGCGGACAGGTTCACCACTGCCGGAGGGCAGGGCGCTACCGGTGGCGGCATCAAAAAACTTCCCGGCGGTGTCACGGAAAATCACCTTCTTGTCAGGTGTGACCAGAAGCCGCCGGTCATTCAGCGCTTCGAGCATCACAGCAGCATGTGGAGCTCCGGAACCAACGATATCCGCGATGGCGGCTTCTGTCTCGGAGAAGCTGTCAGCAGCCAGGCGCTCTGCGGCCTTGTCGAGGCTCTGGGCAAATGCTGGCATCGCCGCCGCCACAACCAACACGACCAGCGCCATCAAGGCGCGCTTTACGAGGTTAAACGGGACAGTTCCGGCAACAGCCATGGATCACGGATCTCACTTGGTCGCCTGCTGATGGAGGGTAGCCGCCACACAGGCAATAAAAAACCGGCGGCGCCAGGGGAGCCGCCGGTCTTTGTCAACAGCAGATCAGGTCAGGTACGGGATCAGCCGCACTTGTTGGTCTTGGTGTTGTAGTTGCCGCACTTCTTGCCGACCCAGTC
>CAXTUM010000423.1:0-3450 GCA_964247205.1 uncultured Beijerinckiaceae bacterium | reverse complement strand
CGCGCTTCTTCGCGTATCTGTCGCTCTTCACCTTCGCCATGCTGATGCTGGTGACATCGGACAATCTGGTCCAGATGTTCTTTGGCTGGGAAGGCGTGGGCCTGGCAAGCTATCTGCTCATCGGCTTCTGGTTCAAGAAGCAATCGGCCAAGGACGCCGCGATGAAGGCCTTCATCGTCAACCGCGTCGGCGATTTCGGTTTTGCGCTGGGTATTTTCATGGTGTTCTGGCTCACGGGCACGGTCGGACTTGATGCGATCTTCGCCGCGGCACCCGGCCTCAAGGACACGACTTACAAGTTTGTAGGCATAGAAGGCCACGCGCTCACCATCGCCTGCATGCTGCTGTTCATGGGCGCCATGGGCAAATCCGCGCAGTTTCTGCTGCACACCTGGCTGCCTGATGCGATGGAGGGCCCGACGCCCGTCTCGGCGCTGATCCATGCCGCCACGATGGTGACCGCCGGCGTCTTCATGGTGGCGCGCCTGTCGCCGCTGTTCGAGATGGCGCCAGCCGCACTCACCCTCGTGATCATCGTGGGCGGCATGACGGCGTTTTTCGCGGCGACCGTCGGCCTCGTGCAGAACGATATCAAGCGCGTAGTGGCGTATTCCACCTGCTCGCAGCTGGGTTACATGTTCGTGGCGCTGGGTTCCGGCGGTTATGCACTGGGCGTCTATCATCTCTTCACCCACGCCTTCTTCAAGGCGCTGCTGTTTCTCGGTTGCGGCGCCGTGATCCACGCCATGCACCATGAGCAGGACGTGAGGAAGATGGGCGGCCTCGCGAAAAAGATTCCCTACACTGCCGCGCTCATGGCGGTTGGCACATTGGCTCTTACCGGTTTCCCGCTCACAGCAGGCTTCTTCTCCAAGGACGCGATCATCGAAGCGGCCTACATGACCAAGGTACCCGGACATGATTTTGCATTTCTCTGCGTCATTCTCGCGGCTGGCATGACCTCGTTCTATTCCTGGCGTCTGTGGTTCCTGACGTTCTGGGGCCCGACGCGCGCCGATCACGACATTTATGAGCACGCGCATGAAGCACCAAAGGTGATGATGATCCCGCTCTTCGCGCTGGCCGCCGGTGCGATCCTCGCGGGCCTGCCGCTGAAGGAATATTTCATCGGCCACGCGCATGATGAATTCTGGAAGGGGGCACTGTTCTACGCCAAGGAAAACCACATCATCCACGACATCCATGGTGTGCCGAAATGGGTGGTGGCTGCGCCGCTGGTGATGATGCTGTCGGGCTTTGCGCTAGCGTATTACATGTACGTCCGCTCGCCGCAGACGCCAAAGCGTCTCGCCGCTGAATTCCCCGGCCTCTACCAGTTCCTCCTGAACAAGTGGTACTTCGACGAGCTCTATGACCTCATCTTCGTCCGCCCCGCCAAATGGATCGGGCGTTTCCTGTGGAAGCAGGGCGACGGCAAGGTCATCGATGGCTTTGGTCCGGACGGCGTATCGAACGCCGTGATCAATGTGACGGGCCGCGTCGTGAAGCTGCAGACCGGCTATATCTACAATTACGCCTTCGCCATGCTGATCGGCGTGGCCGGGCTTGTCTCCTGGTATCTGTTCGGAGGGTTCCGCTGATGCTGGGTCTTGGCATTCTCTCCGGCCTGATCATCCTGCCGCTGGTCGGTGCGCTCTTCATCGCCTTTGGTTTGAAGGAAGATGACGCAGGTGCCCGCAATGCCCGTTGGGTGGCTTTATGGACGACGCTCGCCGTCTTCGTGCTGTCGCTTTTTGCGTGGGGGCAGTTTGAAACGGCCAAGGCCGGGTTCCAGCTGGTCGAGCGAAAGGAATGGCTGGGGCAGGCCGTGGTCTATCAGCTCGGTGTTGACGGCATTTCGATGCCCTTCGTGCTGCTGACAGCGTTCCTGGTGCCGTTCTGCATCGTGGCGTCCTGGGAATCGATCACGAAGCGGGTGCGCGAATACATGATCGCGTTTCTGGTGCTGGAGACGATGATGCTCGGCGTCTTCGTCGCGCTCGACACCGTGCTGTTCTACGTCTTCTTCGAGGCGGGCCTGATCCCGATGTTCCTGATCATCGGGATCTGGGGCGGCGCGCGGCGCATCTATGCCAGCTTCAAGCTGTTCCTCTACACGCTGCTGGGTTCCGTGTTGATGCTGCTCGCCATCATGGCGATGTACTGGGATGCGGGCACAACCGATATCGTCAAGCTGCTCGCTCACAAGTTTGATCCCAAGATGCAGAAATGGCTGTGGCTGGCGTTCTTCGCATCGTTCGCCGTGAAAATGCCGATGTGGCCGGTCCACACATGGTTGCCTGATGCCCACGTGGAAGCGCCGACGGCAGGCTCGGTGATCCTGGCGGGTATCCTGTTGAAGATGGGCGGCTATGGCTTCATCCGCTTTTCGCTGCCGATGTTCCCGGAGGCGTCGCATCTTTTCGCGCCGCTGGTGTTCGCGCTCTCCGTGATCGCCATCGTCTACACCTCGCTCGTCGCGATGATGCAGGACGACATCAAGAAGCTCATCGCCTATTCCTCAGTCGCCCACATGGGCTTCGTGACCATGGGCATCTTCTCCGGCAACGCGCAGGGCGTGCAGGGCGCGGTGTTCCAGATGGTGAGCCACGGCCTTGTCTCCGGCGCGCTCTTCCTCTGTGTGGGCATTGTGTATGACCGCATGCACACCCGCGAGATTTCCGCCTATGGCGGGTTGGTCAACAAGATGCCTTGGTACGCGCTGGTGTTCATGGTGTTCACCATGGCCAATGTTGGCTTGCCTGGCACATCAGGCTTTGTCGGCGAATTCCTGACGCTGCTTGGCGCGTTCAAGGCCAACACCTGGGTCGCGGCCATTGCCACCACAGGCGTTATCCTGTCGGCTTGCTATGCACTATGGCTTTTCGCCCGCGTGATCTTTGGCGAGGCCAAGCGCCCGGTGTTCGAAACAATCCCCGATCTCGACCGCCGCGAAATGGCGATGCTGGCACCGCTTGTGATCCTTGTGATCTATTACGGCATCCGGCCCGGCCCGATCCTTGATGCCTGCGCGGCCTCTGTCGACCAGATCCTGAAGACGTATCAGGCTGCGGCGTCTGCCGTGGCCAAGACGGCGGCGCTTGCGCCGTGAGAGTGACACGATGAACATTACCTCACAGGTCTTTCAGCTGCCCTGGCTATCGCCGGCGATCCCGGAGATTTTGCTGGCCTGCGGCGCTCTGGTCATAATCCTGATCGGCGCGATCCGGGGCCAGTCGATGCAGCGCGTGATTGAGATGATCGCCATCGGCATCATGATCATCGCGCTCCTCATCGTGGTGGGATACGGCCCGGGCAAGATGGTGACCTTCGAGAACGCCTTCGTGAACGACGCTTTCGCGCGCTTCATGAAGGTTCTGACGCTGGTGGGGTCGATCATGGCGATCCTGCTGTCCATGGATTTCATGAAGAGCAAGGGGATCGAGAAAT
>CAXTUM010000422.1:0-3460 GCA_964247205.1 uncultured Beijerinckiaceae bacterium | reverse complement strand
AGCAGCGGACAAATGATGTGCTACCAAAACCGGACAACTTAATTCGCTATCGACACCGCCGCGCCTGCTGTGATGCTCGCCTTTGAGGGCCATCAAGGAGTTTGATCGAACCCACGCATTCTCTCCACCTTGCGCCGGATCATTCCCGTCATATGTTAGAGGGAAATCACATTTAACATCTTTTGTCTGGAAATACGCATGGCGCGGGACACGGTCGACGAGCAACCGATTGAAGGCAAGGCCGACCTGATCGCGTGGATTGCCAAGGGCAAGAAACCGGAATCGGCCTTCCGTCTCGGCACCGAGCACGAGAAGGTGCCGTTTTATCCCGATGGTCTGAAGCCTGTCCCCTATGAAGGGGAAAGAGGCATCCGCCGCCTGCTGGAGGGCATGGAAGGCCTGCTTGGCTGGGAACCGATCATGGAGGGCGATCATCCCATCGGTCTCGCCGATGTCACGGGCGGCGGCGCTATCTCGCTGGAGCCGGGCGGGCAGTTCGAATTGTCCGGCGCACCGGTTTCGACCCTGCATGAGACGCACCGCGAGACAATCTGCCATCTCATGCAGGTCAATCAGGTGGCGCAGCCGCTCGGCATGCGGTTTCTCACACTCGGCATGTCGCCGCTGTGGACGCGGGCACAGACCCCTGTCATGCCGAAGTCGCGCTACAGGATCATGGCGAATTACATGCCAAAGGTCGGCAGCAAGGGCCTCGACATGATGTTCCGCACCACGACGGTGCAGGTGAACCTCGATTTCTCCTCGGAAGCCGACATGGTGAAAAAGCTCAGGGTGAGCGTGGCCCTGCAGCCGCTGGCGTCGGCGCTGTTTGCCAATTCGCCCTTCACCGACGGCAAGCCGAACGGCTTTCTCAGCTACCGCTCTGAAATCTGGCGCGATACCGACAACAACCGGGCGGGCATGATGCCATTTGCCTTCGAATCCGGCATGGGCTTCGAGCGCTATGTGGATTATGCCCTTGATGTGCCGATGTACTTCATCAAACGCGGCGACACCTATCATGATGTCACGGGCTCCTCTTTCCGTGCCCTGCTGGCAGGCAAGCACCCGGCGATGCCGGGGCAAAAGGCAATCATCTCGGACTGGGCCAACCATCTTTCGACGATTTTCCCGGAGGTGCGCCTGAAGCGCTATCTTGAAATGCGCGGGGCTGACGCGGGGCCGTTGCCGTATCTCACCGCGCTGTCCGCTTTCTGGGTCGGCCTGCTCTACAACCAGTCGGCGCTGGATGCGGCATGGGACCTCGTCAAGGACTGGACCGCCGCCGAGCGGCAACAGCTGCGGGATGATGTGCCTTCAATGGCCCTGAAAGCCAGCATTCGTGGCCGGTCGCTGCAAGATATTGCGCAGGAGGTGCTGAAACTCTCCCGTGCCGGGCTTGCGGCGCGTGGCAGGCCGGATGCCGATGGCCGGGATGAGACGCGTTATCTCGATGTGCTCGATGTCATCGCACTGACGGGAAGAACACAGGCAGAGGACTTGCTGGACCGCTATCACGGCGCATGGGGTGGATCGGTGACGCCTGCCTTCAAGGAATGCGTGTTTTAAAGATTGGCACCGTTTCCTTCCCCTCTACCGCTTGCGGGAGAGGGTGGCGAGGCGAAGCCGAGACGGGTGAGGGCAGGCGTGTAGGCCCTCATCCGCCCCTTCGGGACACCTTCTCCCGCGAGCGGGTGAAGGGAAGCACCCCGCGCTTAACGTGAATTCAGCGCCATCGCGATCCGTTCTGACGCATTGCATCGCAAAACGCCTTCCGCTACGACGCTCCCAACGGATCAGACCAAGGGGCACAGATCATGGCAGACAGCCACGGCAGCGAAGGCGGACACCCCGCCATGGATTATGCGGAACACGAGAAGACCTATGAGGGCTTCGTCCGTTTCGCCACCATCGGCACGATCTGGTGCCTGACGATTGTCGTGGGCATGGCCATTGGCGGCCCGGCCCACAGCTGGGGTACCGGCGGCCTGCTGATCTTCCTGTCGACTGTCGCGACCGCTTTGGGGATCTTCATCAAGGACATCAATGCCAAGGCCGTGACGGCGGTTTTCGTGCTCTCGCTGCTGGTGTGGGCGGCGAAGGCACTGCACTAAAAGCGGCACAATGTTTGCCTTGTAATCAGAACCGGCCCGGGAAATCCTCAGGCCGGTTTTTTGCTGCATAGATTTTATGCGCGAGATGGTGTTGATTGCCTGAAATGCGTGCAGGCACGATTTGACGAAGGGTTGGCGGGCGAGCCATGCGAATAGCGATTGTCGATGAAACCGGTCAGGGCGAGCCCCGCGTGGCAGCCAGTCCCGAGACCGTGAAGAAGTTTCTGGCGCTTGGAGCCTCTGTGACCGTGCAGAAAGGCGCAGGCCTTGCCGCCGGGGTCACCGATGCCGAATATGAATCCTCCGGCGCCGTGATCGCCAAGACGGCGAAGGACGCGCTGAAGGACGCCGAAATCCTGCTCAAGGTGAAGCGTCCGGTCGAAGCCGAGGTCAAGGCCCTGAAAAAGGGCGCGATGGCGATCTCGATCATGGATCCCTATGGCAACGAGGCTGCGCTTAAGATGATGGCTGATGCGGGGATTTCCGCGCTGGCCATGGAGTTCATGCCGCGCATCACCCGCGCTCAGTCGATGGACGTGCTGTCGTCGCAGGCGAACCTCGCGGGATATCGCGCCGTGATCGACGGTGCGGCGATCTATGGCCGCGCCATGCCGATGATGATGACGGCGGCGGGCACCGTGCCGGCCGCGCGCGTGTTCATCATGGGTGTGGGCGTGGCCGGCTTGCAGGCCATCGCCACGGCGCGCCGCATGGGTGCTGTCGTGACGGCAACCGATGTGCGCCCCGCCACCAAGGAGCAGGTGGAATCGCTGGGTGCGAAGTTCCTGGCGGTCGAGGACGACGAGTTCAAGCAGGCCCAGACGGCGGGCGGCTATGCCAAGGAAATGTCCAAGGAATATCAGGCGAAGCAGGCTGAACTGACGGCGAGCCACATCGCCAAGCAGGATATCGTCATTACAACAGCGCTGATCCCCGGTCGGCCCGCGCCGAAGCTTGTGTCTAAGGCCATGGTCGCTTCCATGAAACCCGGCTCCGTGCTTGTCGATCTCGCGGTTGAGCGCGGCGGCAATGTCGAAGGTGCCAAGTTCGGCGAGACCGTCGAGACGGCCAATGGCGTGAAGATCGCGGGCTTTGCCAACATGCCGGGCCGCATGGCGGCGACGGCATCGGCGCTTTATGCCAAGAACCTGTTCACCTTCGTCGAGACGATGATCGACAAGGCGTAGAAGAAACTAGCGGTCAACTGGGATGACGAGCTGGTGAAAGCCACGCTGCTGACCCGCGACGGCGCGATTGTCCACCCGAATTTCCAGAAGAAGAACTGAATCATGGCGACACCAGCTGAACTTCTGCAACAGGCCGAAGAGGCCCGCGCCGCTGCCACT
>CAXTUM010000421.1:0-3467 GCA_964247205.1 uncultured Beijerinckiaceae bacterium | reverse complement strand
CGCGCCGCCGCGCAGCAGGATTGTCCAGCCGGAGAAACCTGTCTCACCGCCGCAACGGCCGCCTGAAGCGGCGGTTGGTTCCGGCACGCGCGAGGCTCCCCGCCGGATCGATATGGTGCCGCCTGCCGAGCTGGATGCTCCGCCGGCCAGGCCTGTCGCGCCTGCCGGCCCCCCTATCAACAGCGTGCCGCCAGCGGGATTTGAATAAAAAGAAACACTGGAATAGCAAAAAGCCCCCGTTTCCGGGGGCTTTTCCGTTTCACAACAGCGCTCGCTTACGCAGCAGCAGCGACCGACGTCAGCGCCTTCGGCTTGACGCGCTTGGACGCGTCCGCACCGCCGATCGGGATCATGCGGGGCTTCATGGCCTCGGGCAGTTCACGCACGAGATCGACATGGAGCAGGCCGTTCTCCAGCCGTGCTGACGTGACGGTCACGTGATCGGCGAGCTGGAAGCGGCGCTCGAAGGCGCGGCCCGCGATACCGCGGAACAGCACTTCTGCCGAAGCGCCTTCGTCGGTGGTCTTTTCACCCTTGACAACGAGCGTATTGGCCGCCGCCTCGATGGTGAGTTCGGCTTCCGCGAAGCCTGCCACCGCGATGCTGATGCGGTAGCCATTATCCGAGGTGCGCTCGATATTGTAGGGAGGATAGCTCGGCGCATGGGTTTCAGCACCATTTACTTGGTCAAGCTTTGCCTGGTCCAGCAGGGAAAACAGGCGGTCAAAGCCAATGGTGGAGCGGTGGAACGGGGTGAGATCAAAAGTACGCATGGGGTGTCCTTCCTTGAAGCGACGGTTGCGTTGACGTTGAGCCCGACCAGATATCCACCCCGCCAAAAGCGCGAATGTCCATCCTGCCGGACCTATGGCCGCAGCCGGTCTGGCCTGCGGTGAACTTGAGGTGGGAAGGGATTTCAGCCCGCGCAAGGGTGGCCGTGAAAAATCTGCACAGGCATTTCTATACGGGGGATGAACGCGGGAGAGCGGTTGAGTTCAGACCCGGGCATTTATGAAAGGCAAGATCGAAACACCCGTCTGTCAGTCACGCCATGCTCCGCCGTTCCTTTCTTCTGCTCATGTCCGGCACTGCGATGATGCCGAAAGCCGCATTGGCGGCTGAAGCCTCTCCTTTGTCGGCGGGCTACACGCAGTCAGCGCCTTCAAGGCTGGAAACGCGTCTGACGCGCGAAGGCTATGTCTTGATCGGAGAGCCGCGCCGCAAGGGCGATTTCGTGATCCTCACGGCAAGCCGCGCCAGCGTGCCATGGCGGCTGGTGGTCGATGGCCGCACCGGCGAGATCATCGGCCAGAAGCCGCTGTCGCAGGGTAACGACTGAACGTCAGGCGGCTTGCGACGTATCCTTGCCAGAGGGGTTCAGTGCGCTGTCCAGAGCCTCGCGCACGGCGCGTGCATTCACCGGCTTTTCCAGAAAGCCATTGGCGCCAGCCGCCGCGAACGCAGCCTTGTCAGCGGGCGAAACACGGCCCGTCACCGGAATCACCGGCAGATCAGCCAGCGGCTGCGGCATGGCGCGGATCAGCTTCAGCGCTTCAAGCCCGCTCATGCCCGGCAAGGTCTGGTCCATCATGACGGCGGCAAAGCGGCCCCCCGGCAACAGGTTCAGCGCCTGCTCGGCAGTGGCGGCCTCAGCCATCTCGAAACCGAAATGCTCCAGCATGGCGGCCATGATCATGCGGTTGGCCTGATTGTCATCGACCACCAGGATGCGGTTGCCGCGATCACAGATGCTGCCCGAAAGACCGGCTTCAGGCTTTGGTTCGCTCTCCGCATCCTTCGACTGTCTCAGTCGAAGGGTGAACCAGAAGGTTGCGCCCGCACCGGGCCGCCCCTCGCATCCCGCCTCACCGCCCATGGAATTTGCAAATCGCCGCACCATCGCGAGCCCGATGCCCGTGCCCGCAATGCCGTTGTCAATGCGCCCGAAGCTGCGGAAAAGCCGCGATGCCTGTTCGGCGGTGAACCCCGGGCCGGTATCGTCCACCACGAACCGCAGGCCCTCGAAGGCGCCACGCCGGTCGACCTGCATGACGGACAGAAGAATGCCGCCGGTCGCCGTGACCTTGATTGCATTGTCCAGCAAGTTTTCCAGCATCTGGCGGATGCGGCGGGCATCACCCAGCACGGTTGGCGCGATGGTGCTGTCAAAGTTCAGATCGAACGAAAGCCCCTTGGCCCTGGCGCGCGCCTCGGCGGAGATGGCCAGGGAATCCACGAAACTGCGCAGATCAAGCGCCTTTTCCTCGCACGCCAGATGGCCGGCGCGACCGGCGCTTTCATCCAGGATGTCGCTGGCGACAGCGCGCAAGTGCTCCGCTGCGGCGCAAAGGCCGTCGACAAGGCGCAATTGCTCGGCCGAAAGGTTTGTCTGGCGCAGGAGCGAGGCCATGGCCTCGATACCGCCGAGCGGCGAGCGCAGTTCATGCGCGATCTCCGCCACGGCTGTGGCATCCGGAACGGTGGACTGGCCCTTGATGGACTTCGGCATGTGACATTGACCCCGTCATGCCTCGCCCCCGAGACCTGACACGACCCTGTTTTATCTCAATCCCGTTACGTGATGCCTAAGACGGCGGCCCGGCCGCAAGGAATGCGATTCAGTGGAAATATTTCCTTTCCATCCGGCCAAACCCGGCTATCAGTCCGCAATATGCTGGATACGCTGACAATAGTTCTCCCGATATTCCTGATCATCGGCACCGGGCTCGCCTCGGCCATGACTGGTCTGCTGGATGACAGCGTGGCGGATGGACTGTCGGATTTCGTTTTCATCGTCGCCATTCCCGTCCTGCTGTTCCGCACGCTGGCGACCGCGCCATTGCCGGAGGTGCAGCCATGGTTCTACTGGCTGGCGTATTTCATCGGGCTCGCCATCGTCTGGATCATCACGACGCTGATTGTGACGCGCGTTTTCGGCCTGACAGGCGCGGAAGTCCCCATCGCCGGGTTCACGGCGGTGCAGTCCAACACGGTCTTCGTGGGCATCCCGCTCGTGCTGCTGGCCGTTGGCGAACAGGCGGCGGTGCCGATGTTCCTGCTTGTCGCCGTCCACCTGCCGCTGACGATGACAATCGCGACGCTGATGGTCGAGCGCGGCGACGAGAACGGTGACAAATGGGGCGCGATGCTGCGCAAGCTGGCGATGCATCCCATTCTTCTGGGAATTATTGTCGGCGCGCTCTGGCGTGTTGCTGGCTTGGGGCTGCCCGGACCGGTCGGTTCAGCCATGAAGCTGCTGGGAGACTCTGCCGGCCCCACCGCGCTATTCGCGCTCGGCATGACCCTGAAACGCTACGGTCTCGGCGCGCCGCTCGGGCAGGTCGGCGTGCTGACTGCCCTCAAACTGCTGGTGCAGCCCGCACTGGTCTATGTCCTGGCCTTCCACGTCTTCCCCATGCCGCCGGTCTGGGCCGCTGTCGCCGTGATCTTCGCGGCCTGCCCCAGCG
>CAXTUM010000420.1:0-3474 GCA_964247205.1 uncultured Beijerinckiaceae bacterium | reverse complement strand
ATCCCATCGGCGATGAGGCCCATTCGCCGGTGGAGGGCGTCGTGCACCGCTATCCTGACCGGCTGCTGCTGAAGATCGTCCACGCCTGCCCGGTCTATTGCCGCTTCTGCTTCCGCCGCGAGATGGTGGGGCCCGGCGGCAAGAGCCTGACTGGCGCGAAGCTCGACGCCGCGCTGGCGTATGTCGCGGCCCACCCCGAAGTGCGCGAGGTGATCCTCACCGGCGGCGACCCGTTCATATCAACGGCGCGCCGCGCGGGCGAGATCACGAAGCGATTGGCCGCCATTCCGCATGTGAAGGTGATCCGCTGGCACACCCGCGTGCCGGTGGTCGATCCCGCCCGCGTGACGGCGGCGTTCGTGCGCGCGCTGCGGGCGAAGGGCGTGGCGACCTATGTGGCGATCCACGCCAATCACGCGCGGGAATTCAGCCCGGAAGCGCAGGCCGCTCTGGCGCGGCTGGCCGACGCGGGCATCGTGCTGGTCTCGCAAAGCGTGCTGCTCAGAGGCGTCAACGATGACCCTGACACGCTTGCCGACCTGATGCGCGCCTTCGTCGATAACCGGGTGATGCCGTACCGGCTGAACCACCCGGACCTCGCGCCGGGGACGGGGCATTTCCGGCTGTCGGTTGCGGAGGGGCAGCGGATTGTGGCCGCGCTGCGCGGGCGGCTGTCGGGGCTGTGCCAGCCGGAGTATGTGCTGGATATTCCTGGCGGGTATGGGAAGGTGCCTGTGGGGTGGGGATATCTGTCGGGGGGTGATGGGGACTGGGTGGTGGAGGATTGGCGTGGGGGGGTGCATGGGTATGGGGGGTGAGGTGGGTCCGCAATGGGCTCGCTTCAGCAAAAACTATATCCCCGTGGATGAAGTTTGATTGATACGGCTTTCAAACACCGTGAGTTGAAATCCTTCCGGCCATCAACAGTTCGTCCGCAATTGTGAACAGAAGCTCGGGCTCTGGCGTGAATGTCGGTTCGCCATCATCACTCAGGGCCGAGTAGCGCAACACATGCTTCTCATGCTGAGAACTCAATATGCGAATGACAAGATCAGTGTTTTCAGACACTGGAACGCCAAAACCTTTCAGCATTTCCAACTGTCTGGAAAGGCTATGTCCGAGTGGGTATTTCTTTAGGACATCGACCGATGCCCCTCGCTTGAGCAAGGCGCACTTCAACAGCAATTCGAATGTGTGCGAAATGAGATAATAGAACGGGATTGCGCGAACATTGCGCGGCAGTGGTTCGCCTCGTCTTTGAAAATCATGGAATAGCACCTCGGCACTCATCCGAAAGAGAGTAGCGTTCATTCGATAAGTGCTTGCAAGCGCAATGTTATCCATGTGGGGTTCTAATCTGGTTTTGGTCGAATGGTGAATCTTCTCATCGCGACTGCCGCCTCGGCTTCCGTGATTACGCCCTCACGCCAACTCCACCCTTAGCTGCCGCCCCACGATCTTCGCGGCGCGCATCAGCGTCTCCAGCGTCGCACTGGTGTTGCCGGGATCGAGCAGGCGATCCACCTGCGCGCGGCTGGTCTGCATCAGCTCGGCCATGCGCGTCTTGGTGATGCCTTTCGTCTTCATTTCGGCCGCCAGCTGTTCAGCTATCACCTCCTTGATGGCCGCTGCCGTCACCTCTTCGCGGATGCCCTGCTCATCGAGCCAGCTTTCGAAAGTCGAGCCGATGTGGGGGTTCTGGTTTGTCATTTCGTGACCTCCTTCAGGCGTTGGCGGGCAAGCGCTAGATCGTCCGCCGCCGTTTTCTGCGTCTTCTTGATAAAAGCGTGCAAGGCGATCAGCACGCCTTCGTGAAAACCGAAAACAACGCGCGCTTCCCGCTTGCTTGGAAGCGATGACCGGACTTCCCAGAGGCCCCCGCTCAGCGGGCGGCACAGAGGCAAGCCAACCGGCCAGCCGTATTGCACCTTCGCCATATCGCGGCCAATCACGCGCCTGTCCTCGACAGGCAAATCGTTCAACCATTCCCGAACAGGTTCACGGCCAGAGGCCGATCTCCAGAAGCGGAGCGGGATGGGTTCAAGGCTGCCGTTCATTCAGCGTAGCGTACCAAAAAAGATACATTTGCGCAAGCGACTTTTGTGTCAAGCCTCACCCCGCAACTCCTCCGCCAGCACATCAAACACCAGCCTTATCCTCTGGCTCGTGCGCAACTCGCGATGCGTCACAAGCCAAACAGGAACGCGCGGTAATTCCAGGTGCGGCAGGAGTTTCACCACGCCGGGCGTTCGGTTTGCGATCTCGGGCATCAAGACCCCGATGCCATGGCCGCGCTTCACCATCTCCCAGGCCACGACGGTATTTTCCGAGACCAGCCGAAAGCTGTCAGCCGTGACCGCCATTCCCAGCTGGCACATGTAGCGGGCAAACACCGCCGTATCGTCATAGGCGATCAGGTCATGGGGGTTGATGTCCTCTGCCCGCTGCGGTGCGCCGTTGCGGGCGAGCCATGATTCAGACGCGTAGAAAAAGGCCGTACTCTCCCGGACCAGTTGGCCGATGAGATCAGGCTCGTCCGGGCGGACGTGGCGTATGGCAATGTCCGCCTCACGGCGGCGCAGGTCGCTGAGGGCATTTGAAGAGATGATGACCAGCGTCACATGTGGCGCTTCCTTCCGGATGCGCGCACAGATGTCGGGCAGGATATAGGCGCTGTAGGCGTCGGTTGCGGAGATGCTCACGCGCCCCTCGACAGCCTGCGCCCTGCCGCTGGCAGCCAGTGCCATGGCATCGGCAGCTTCACCCATGGCCTGACCATGGGCCACGAGGCTTTGCCCGGTTTCGGTCAGCACCAGCCGTTTGCCGATCCGCTCGAACAGTGTCACGCCGAGTTCAGCCTCCAGCATGGCGACCTGACGGGACAACGTCGGCTGGGTGAGGCCCAGAGTGCGGGCAGCGGCGGAGAGCGACCCCGCTTTGGCTGTGGCATAGAAGGCGCGGGCGAGGTTCCAGTCAATTCCATTCATGCAAATCCGTATATAGAAATTGCAATAATCCGCAATTTCCAAGTTCTGCGCATATGCTAGATCGCGGCCCGAAGGAGTTTCCGATGTTCCGAATTGTCAACGATGCCAGCTTCTGGGATCGGATCGCCCACAAATACGCCCGCGATAAAATCTCTGATCCAGGAGGCTATGAAAAAACGCTGGAGCGCACCATCAGCTACCTCAGGAGCAGCGACGAGGTGTTCGAGTTCGGCTGCGGCACGGGCACCACCGCGCTGCGGATCGCGCCGCATGTCGCACGCCTCGTGGCGACGGACTTTTCCGCGAACATGATCGCCATCGCGCAGGAGAAAGGCATCGCCGGCGCTCACCGCAATGTTGAATTCCGGACATCGACACTGGACGACGACCCATCGGCAGATCACAGCTTCGATGCCGTGCTTGGCTTCAATGTCCTGCATCTCGCCGCGGGCCGGTCAACGATGCTGTATAAAATCCGCCAGATGCT
>CAXTUM010000419.1:0-3480 GCA_964247205.1 uncultured Beijerinckiaceae bacterium | reverse complement strand
TTGACCCATGGCTTGGTCTTCAGGCCTTTCGCCGCTGCGTTGCGCGCGAGCAGGCCAGCACCGATCAGCACGCTCGGGTTCGAGGTGTTGGTGCAGGATGTGATCGCAGCGATCACGACATCGCCGTGGCCGAGATCGAAGTTCTTGCCCTCGACCTTGACGCGGCGGCTGATCTCGACCGCTTTCTTGTAGTCGCTCTCCATGGCGGCGGCGAAGCCCTTGCCGACGGATTCGAGATCAATGCGGCCTTCCGGACGCTTCGGACCGGCCATCGCAGGTTTTACCGTCGAGAGGTCCAGTTCCAGCGTGTCGGTAAACACGGGTTCGGGCGAGGTCGAGGTCCGGAACAGGCCCTGCGCCTTGCTGTACTTCTCGACCAGCGCAATGCGCGCATCCTTGCGGCCTGACATCGTGAGATAATCAAGCGTCTCGCCATCCACCGGGAAGAAGCCGCAGGTCGCGCCGTATTCCGGGCCCATATTGGCGATCGTCGCGCGGTCTGCCAGCGTCATGTTGTTGAGGCCGGGCCCGAAGAACTCCACAAACTTTGAGACGACGCCTTTCTTGCGCAGCATCTGAACCACGACGAGCACGAGATCGGTGGCGGTGATGCCTTCCTTCAGCTTGCCCGTGACCTTGAAGCCGATAACCTCCGGCAACAGCATGGATTGCGGCTGGCCCAGCATGGCCGCTTCCGCCTCGATGCCGCCGACGCCCCAGCCCAGAACTCCCAGGCCGTTGATCATGGTGGTGTGCGAATCGGTGCCAACGACGGTGTCGGGATAGGCCACCTCGACAATCGAGGTCTTGCCCTTCTTGTCCTTAACCTTTTCCTTTTTCGTCCACACGGTCTGCGCCAGATACTCGAGGTTCACCTGATGACAGATGCCGGTACCGGGCGGCACGACGCGGAAATTCTTGAACGCGCCCTGGCCCCATTTCAGGAACTTGTAGCGCTCCTGGTTCTGCTCGTACTCGCGCTTGACGTTCTGCCCCAGCGACTTCGCCGTGCCGAAGAAATCCACCACCACGGAGTGGTCAATGACGAGATCGACCGGCACCAGCGGGTTAATCTTCTCGGGGTCACCGCCCAGAAGTTTCATGCCGTCGCGCATCGCGGCCAGATCGACCACGGCGGGAACGCCGGTGAAGTCCTGCATCAGCACGCGGGCCGGGCGAAAGCCGATCTCTGCCTGCTTCGTGCCCTTGTTCTTCAGCCACGCCACGAAGGATTCGATATCCTTCTTGGTCACCGATCGGTTGTCCTCATGGCGCAGCAGGTTTTCCAGCAGCACCTTCATCGAGAAGGGCAGGGCGGAGATGCCGGGCAAACCGTTCTTCTCGGCTGATTTGAGGGAATAGTAATGATAGGTCTTCGTGCCAACCTTGAGTTTCTTGCGGCATTTGAAGCTGTCGAGCGATGTCATGGGAAAATCCTGAATCTGACGTCCACTTGGGGCTGGCGACGAAACGGCGGGAGTGGGACCCGCAGGATCGAAGGGCCAAGGCGCTGCAATGCGCGCGCCGCTCCGGGAGTGCCCGGATGCCCGCACGGGAAACGCGCGCGACGCAGCCAGAGCGCTCTATAGAACATTTTTAAAAAGACGGGTAGGGGGTGATCAAACCTTGGTACAGCATTTCCCTTGAACACATCGCTCCGCCTCGTTGTCCGCGATCTCGCCTGCAGCCGCAGCGAACGGCTGTTGATTGAGCACCTGAGCTTAAGTCTCGGTCAGGGGGAGGCGCTGGTGGTCACCGGCCCGAATGGTTCGGGCAAGACGACGCTGCTGCGCGTCCTTGCCGGTTTCATCCCGCATGATGCAGGAACGATCACACTGGAGGGAAGAGAGGACGATGTTTCTCTGGCGCAGTCCGTGCATTTCGTGGGGCATCGCGATGGGCTGCGTAGCGTGCTGACAGTGCGCGAAAACGTTGAACTGGCCCCGCCGCTGTTGGGACAATCCGGTGCATCTGTATCGGAGGCCGCCACGCAATTGAACCTGACAGCGCTTCTTGACCTTCCCGTCGGTGTTCTCTCGGCAGGACAGCGGCGGCGGGCGGCAATGGCACGTTTGCTGGTATCCCGCAGGCCGGTCTGGCTGCTTGATGAACCGACTTCGGCGCTGGACACGGCATCCCAGCAGATTGTGGCGGAACTGATCAACGCGCATGTCGATGGTGGCGGTATTGTGATCGCCGCCACGCATCTGGACCTTGGAGTAAAAGCGCGGGAATTGGTTGTTCAGGGCGATGGCTCGCACCTCATGCGGGAGGCTTCACGGTGAAAGCTTTCCTCACCCTTATCCGCCGTGATCTGGTGATCGCCTCCCGCATCGGCGGCGGGGCAGAACTGGGCGTCGTGTTTTTCCTCACGCTGACCGCAATCGTGCCTTTCGCTATCGGGCCCGACCAGAACTTGCTGGGGCGTCTCGCGCCCGCCGTGCTGTGGATCGCGGCACTTCTGGCCACGCTCTTCGGCCTCGACCGGCTGTTCCAGGCGGATGAAGAGGAGGGCGTACTCGACCAGTTTCTGCTCTTGGAAACACCCCTTGAACTGATTGTCCTCACCAAATGTATCGCGCACTGGCTGACGACCGGGCTGGTGCTCAGTCTCGCCGCACCTGTCTTCGGCCTGATGCTGAATCTGCCGGTCGAGGCCATGCTGCCGTTGGTGGCGACTCTGCTGGTTGGTACGCCCGCGATCACGCTGATTGGCGCGGTCGGCGCGGCGGTCACCGTCAGCCTGCGCCGCGGCGGCCTGTTGATGGCGATCCTCGTCCTGCCGCTCGCAGTGCCGACGCTGATCTTCGGCGTGGGCGCCGCCAATGCCGCCATCGTCGGGCCGACGGCATTCGGCGCGCCGTTTCTGTTGCTTCTGGCAACCAGTCTGGCCGCCCTTGTGGTCTGTCCGCTGGCAGCAGCGGCTGCTATTCGGCTGGTCCGAGGTTGACAGGCTCAGCAGGGATATCACCCCGCACCAGCCGTTCCGCCAATGCGACCAGCGCAGGGGGTTCGATATGATCCTTGAGCTGGCGGAGTTCGGTCATCGACCACCACCCCACCTCCTGCACATCATCATCCTCGGTATCGGCGAGGAACTGAGTGTTCACATACGCGTCCTTAGTGCGGACCACGAAATAGCGTTCCACCACGCAGACCTTCTTGATGAAAAACGTCACGTCCTGCTCGCGGAAGGCCACCTCTGGCCCTATCGGCAGATCAAGACCCGTCTCCTCCAGCAGTTCCCGCGCCGCAGCCTCCCGCGCCGTCTCGCCCGGCTCCAGCCCGCCGCCCGGCGTGAACCAGATGCTTTTGATATGGGTGTAGGGCGGAGCCACCGGCGGCGTGGTGCGGTAGCGGATCAGCAGCAAACGATTGGACGGGTCGAAAACAAAGAGCCTTGCGGTCGGGCGCCTGGGCAGATCACGGCTCATCCCGCGATCTCCGCAAGCTTGCCCAGATCGACGTTGCCGCCGCAGA
>CAXTUM010000418.1:0-3480 GCA_964247205.1 uncultured Beijerinckiaceae bacterium | reverse complement strand
GGCTGGGTCCAGTTCTGCGGCGAGAATTCCGAGGATTGCGACGTGGCTTCATTGCCGGCCCGCCCCGCACTGCTTGATGACAAGCGCTGGCGCCAGCTCGTGCGCATCAACCGCGAGGTGAATGACGCGATTGAACCGGTATCCGATCTCGAACATTGGGGCGTGCTGGAGAAGTGGTCGTATCCGACGGATGGCAAGGGCGATTGCGAGGATTACGTTCTGGAGAAGCGCAAGCGGCTCATGGATGCCGGCTGGCCGCGTCAGGCGCTGCTGATCACGGTCGTGCGCGACAAGAAGGGTGATGGCCACGCCATTCTTACGGTCAAGACGGACCGTGGCGATTTCGTCCTCGACAACCAGGAGCCTCGCGTCAAGGCCTGGACCGAAAGCGGCTATCGCTTCGTGAAGCGCCAGTCGGCAGAGCATCCCAACAAGTGGGTTTCGCTCGGCGGCGTCGATCCCGGCATCATTACCGCAAACCGCTGAAGCGGCCTCTCCAACCAGAGTGACCCGCCTCTTAACCGGCGTCGTGAACGAGACGTTTCACAAGCCCGCGACATCTTCTCCGTTCACGTTCGTTCCGGGCGCGGAGCCGCAATGGAATCAGCACATTAGCTGGTTAATCCCGGTGGCTTCATGTTTCGTAAACTTACCCAAGTGTCTCCAATCACTTGCGAAAGACTGAATCTGCCAGCGTCATTTTGCAGTGATTTTCGCAAGCAGACGGGAAATCCGCTCTGCCATTCTCCGGGTCATGAAGACGGAGACGAAAATGTCTGGACGGACCTTGGGGATGGCGGCGGCGCTGGCTGGCCTGTTCTCGATCAGCACAGCGGCTGCATCCAGCACGGTCATGGCCTATGCACAACACGGTGCAGAAGCGACCTCCCCTATTGGCTGGGTAGAGTTCTGCCAGCAGCATGAGCACCGCGCGGATTGCGCAGCCCCTTCACTCATCGCCGCCGATGCCGATCTCGACGAAAAGCGCTGGCGCGACCTTCTGGCGATCAACGCGCGCGTCAACCGCGACATCGAGCCTGTCACCGACATGGATCACTGGGGCGTGGCCGAAAAGTGGTCGTATCCCACCGACGGTAAGGGTGATTGCGAGGATTACGTGCTGGAGAAGCGCAAGCGCCTTATGGCCATAGGCTTTCCCCGCCAATCCCTGCTGATCACTGTCGTGCGCGACCGCAAGGGCGACGGTCATGCAGTATTGATGGTGCGCACCGACCGCGGCGACTTTATCCTGGATAACCAGGAGCAGAAGGTGAAGCTGTGGACTGATACCGGCTACAAGTTCGTCAAGCGCCAGTCGCAGGAGAACCCGAACCGCTGGGTCTCCCTCGGCAATGTCGACACCAACATCATCACGGCCAAAAGCCGTTGACGGAAGCACGCGTCAGAGCGGCTTCATGCCTGCAGCAAAGCGCTTCCAGTTTCTGACATAGCCCATTGCCGAACCCGCAAGGCGCGCGGATGCGGCTTCATCCAGTGTACGGATAGCTTTCGCGGGCGTGCCTACGATCAGCGAATTGTCGGGAAACACCTTTCCTTCCGTCACCAGCGCGCCTGCGCCTACAAGGCAATTGTCACCAATCAAGGCCCCATTCAGGATGATGGCGCCCATGCCGATCAATGTGTTGTTGCCGATGCTGCAGCCATGCAGAATGGCGCGGTGACCGATGGTGCAGTTGCGGCCGACACTCAGCGGAAAACCCATATCGGTGTGGAGCATGGAATGCTCCTGGATGTTGGAACCCTCGCCGATCTCGATCAACTCGTTGTCGCCGCGCAGCACAGCGCCGAACCAGATGCCGACATCGGCGTGCAGTTTCACCCGCCCGATGACATGCGCGTCGGGCGCCACCCAGAATGAACCGGCGGTCGGTGTTTCAGGGAGAATACCTTCAAGAGAATAAAGAGGCATGCAAAGCTCCGCAGGGAGCATTTCTTCTATCCGGACCGGAGAAAAGCCTCAACCGGAGATCAGATCAGCAGCAGACTGACCAGATTGAGCATCACCCGTCCCGCTGCCATGCCCCAGAGGCAGGCGACCACAGTGGCAAGCCATACAAAGAAGATGGAGCGGCGCTCGAAACGGCGGCCGCGGATCGTGTTGCGCAGGATGATGAAAGGTGCGGTCATCACCACGAGCGGCACGGAAATGACAGCGCCCCATCCTCCCTTCTGCAGCAGGGTGAAGCTTGGCGGCGTGTCTGTCAGGTATTGAAAAGCGCTGAACAGCAGGCCCGAAAACGCCATCCCGAACAGGAGCGCCCTGACGGCATCCAGTTGATGAGGCTCAAACGCAACCATGACGCAACTCCGCACACACGAACTATGGTTTATCATCCGTTAACAGCGCGAAAACCGCAAGTGATCAGGCTTGGGACACGTCCCGAATCATGAAACGTGGTGAATAGCGGAGCTGACTTCTGCGGGCAGACAGAGCATGACCCCCATCAGGACAATACTGGCGATTGCGAGCCTTGCCCTTCTGGGCGTTGTCATGGGCCTCGGCATCAATGCCTATCGCGGCGGAAAGGCGACACCGGGCGCTTCGGAACGCGTGCCGGTCACCATCAACAATCTGCGTCTCAACGTGCCGAAAGATTTCTTCCGGGGCGGCGCCGCTCCCCGGACAGGGACTTCGGAGCGTATTGATCTGCTCGCGCTCTTCCCGGAAATGTCTCCGGCTGGCCCGCCTCCCGCGACCACGACCGCGCTGACCGCGCAGGACCCGCGCAGGCTTGTCTTCATCGCTGTGCTGCGCGGCGATGGTGTGCTTGATCCCGCCGAACGGCCGCAAGAACTCTACGGCCGCTTCCTGGAGCCTGATACATGGCAGAATCCGGGCGGATTGCTGCTGCGCCGTTTCGAGGCGGGAAGTCCCTATGAAGACGAGGAACTCTTCATCGCACCACCTGACGGCCGGGTTTTCGCAGCGCGCTGCCGCAAGCCGGGCAAAGGCACAGAGGGCATCGGCGAGGCCTGCCTCTGGCGCTTCCGGAAGGGCGGAGCGGATGTGCAGGTGCGTTTTGCAGTGGATCTTCTGCCGCAGTGGGAGCCGATGGCCATGGGCGTGGGGCGATTGCTGGAGGCCTGGGCCGCCAAATAGCGTTATTCAGCAAGCCAGTGCGAACCTTTGCCGGTAAGCGGCAGGCGTGACGCCGATCAGGTTCCTGAAATGGTGACGCAATGTCTCCGGCGCACGGAAACCGCAGAGATCAGCGACGGCCTCGACAGAAAGCTCAGGGCTGCCTTCCAGCAACTCACGGGCGCGATTGACGCGCTCGCGGATAATCCAGGCCCCCGGCGCCAGTCCCGTCATCTCTTCGAAACGGCGCTGGAACGTGCGCAAGCTCATCCCCGCGCGGGCAGCAAGCGCGGGAAGCGGCTGATCTTTCCCGATATTCCCACGCATCCAGTCGATCAATGCACCGAGACGCTGGCTTTCGTAGGATACCGGCACGGGCC
>CAXTUM010000417.1:0-3496 GCA_964247205.1 uncultured Beijerinckiaceae bacterium | reverse complement strand
CTCGTAACCCACCTTCATGCCGCGTTTGGCCGCCCGCTCGCCCAGTTCCGCGAAATCAGCCGCCAGACGCTCGATGCCGCCCTGCGCTTCCGGCGACAGGCTGGAGCAGACGAAGAGCAGATCAGTTCCCAGTTCCTGCAGGAGATCGAACTTGCGCTCGGCGCGGTCGAACGTGCGCTGGCGCTTCTCGGCTGGCATGCCCTCGAAATCGCGGAAAGGCTGGCAGGTGACGATCACGAGGCCCAGACCATTGCAGATGCGCCGTACCTTGGCAGGAGAGCCGGGATAGGCGATCAGGTCATTCTCGAAAATCTCGACGGCCTTGAAGCCCGCCGCAGCAATGGCCTCAAGCTTCTCCTGCAAGTTCCCGGAGACGCAGACCGTGGCAATCGATGTCTTCATGAAATTACCCCGTCAGCAGCCCAGCTTCACATTGACGCCAGTACGGGCGGAAAGCTGCACCGCGTCAATCACCTTGAGAGTCTTCAACCCCTCCTCGCCCGACACCAGCGGCTCTTCCTCGCCCCGGATGACACGGACGAACTGCTGGATCTGCAGCCGCAGCGGATCAGCGTCGGCGGCGATGCTGCGCTCCACCGTGAAGGGCTCCCACCAGCTCCGCTTCGCTTTGTTGGACCACAGTTCAAGGCGCGGCACGGAGAGCGATCCATGCGTTCCGCCGATGTGCAGGCAGGTCTGGTCGGTGTGCGGATAGACCGTATTTTCACCGGTGGTCTGTTCCCAGTTCCAGGGGGCGACGATGGTATCGCTGATGTTCATCGTGCCCAGCGCGCCATTGGCGAAGCGCAGGATGACAACCGTTGTCTCATCCACTGCAAACTTCCGCACGGCATTGGACTGGAATGCCTGAACCTCGCTGATCTCGCCGCAGAAATGGCGCAGCATATCCACATCATGGATCAGGTTCATCATCACCGGCCCGGCCCCGGGCTCGCGCCGCCATTGCACATCGAAATAATCATCCGGTTTCATCAGCCAGAAAAAGCCATGGACCGAGACGATCCGGCCAAGCTTGCCCGAAGCAATAATCTCCTTCGCACGCCGCACCATCGGATTATGGCGGCGGTGATGGCCTGTCAGCAAAGGCACGCCAGCTGTCTTCGCGGCGGCCACAAGCCGCTCCCCGCCAGCAGCCTCATCAGCCAGCGGCTTTTCAACCAGCGCCGGAATACCAGCAGCAACAGCCGCCAGAGCGTGCGGCACGTGTAACTGGTTCGGTGTGGCGACGATAATGCCATCCGGCTTGCCCGATGCCAGCATCGCGGGGAAATCCGGGAACCACGGCACGCCGGTCTTGCCCGCGATCTCTTGGCCCGCAGGCGTCGGATCGATGATGGAATGCAGTTCCGCTGCTGGTTCGGCGATAATGTGCTCGATGTGGCGCTTGCCGATCAGGCCAGCACCCATCACGGAAATGCGGGACGGCCACGGCGAAGCGGCCATGATCTCAGGCCTTGGCCGTTTTGATCAACGACGCCATCCGTTCGACCGCCAGCGAATACCCCTGCGTCCCCAGACCGGCGATCACGCCATCCGCACGCAACGACACATAGGAATGGTGACGAAATGCCTCGCGCTTGTGCACATTCGAGATATGCACCTCGATCACCGGCGGCTCGAACGTGTTGAGCGCATCCAGAATGGCCACGGATGTATGCGTGAACGCGGCAGGATTGATCACGATTCCGGCAGCGGTTTCGCGCGCCTCGTGAATCCAGTCGATAATCTCGTATTCCCGGTTCGACTGATGAAACCGGATGGCAAGGCCATGCGCCTGCGCCGCCTTTATGCACGCCGCCTCGACATCGGCCAGCGTCTCGTGGCCATAGATATGCGGCTGGCGCTTGCCCAAAAGATTGAGATTGGGTCCGTTGAGGATGTAGATCAGGCTAGACATGCAATGGGTTCCCGGCGGTTCGAAAGCAGAAAGGCAGGCTTCGGACAATGGTTCAAATCGTGACGAGGAAAGCAGGATTTAACGCCAACGATCAAAAAACAGAATAAATAGGAAGCCTTGCGACAGCAGGCGCTCCTCTGCCCGCCCCCTGATTTTCGACGTCCATACAGAAATCACGACTTGCACGTCAAGCCGGACATGAACAACGGTCTTGACAGGCTGGCCCCGGCCGCAGGCCAATTATCTCAGAGCCTGTCCTAACAAGAAGTTGAGTGATTTCAGCCGTTTGTGATTCCTTCGGCGGTTGCAACACCTTCAAACAGGATCGTCATGCCGACCGCTGTCACCCGCGCATGATGCGCGTGACGGGCTGAGCTTGCCAAGCGATTTGACGGAAGCTGAATGGCTGGTTCCGGAGCCATTGCATCCGAGGCGCCCGCATCTCGGGCGACCACGGCTTGGAGTCAGCCGGAGATCGTGCAAATCCTGCTGTTTCCTCTGCGCAGCGGGCATGTGTCCGTCCGGGTGATCACGCTTAGGATCGCCAACGGCTGATCCCCGCAGATCATGATGAATCAGATTCCGGGCATGCTCCTGTAGAGTCTCGAATGCGGGCCGTGCTCTCCCGAAGGCTGAAACAGGCGTCCAGAGTCACCCGGATGTCAGGAGTCTCCCCGGTCCTTGCCATGGATTGTACAAGCAGCAGGGCAGCTTGCGCTCCAATCTCGTTGCGCGGCTGGCGAACGGTCGTCAGCGTCGGCTCGCAGTAGTCCGCATATTCGACCGCATCGAAACCGACGACTGACAATTCTTGTGGAATACGGATGCCGGCGGCGTGCAGTGTCTTGATGCAGCCAATCGCCATTTCATCGTTGGCCGCGAATATGGCGGTCGGCTGGACATTCCGGGACATGGCCAGCAACCGGGTCGCAGCCTTCGCCCCCGAACGAAATGTGAAATCTCCTTCAAGGTCAAGCATGCCATCCGCTTGCAGGCCGACCGAATTCAGAGCGTCAAGATAGCCAGCCCGCCTCTCCTGATCGAGAATATTTCCCTTTGGCCCGGAGATGTAGGCAATCCGCTGGTGGCCGAGCGAAGCGAGATGGGCGACCGCTTCGCAGGCAGCCTTCCGGTTGTTGATCTCGACTTGGGGAATTGACACGTCGGGAATACGCTCGCATGCCGCAACCATGGGAATCCCGGCGTCAGCCATGCTGCGCTTCGGGTCACGCGGAATATGACCGCACAGCAGCAGAATCCCGTCGACCTGACGTGCATGGGCGAGTTCGACATACCGCGGTTCCTTGGCCGGAGAATTGTCTAGATTGGCGATGATGAGGCCATATCCATGGGTTGAGAGTTTCGAGTCGATGCCGCGAAGCACCTCGGCAAAGAAGGGATTGGCGATATCGGGCACCACAACCAGCACCATCATGGTGCGGCGCGCGCGCAGGTTCCTGGCGGCGGCGTTGGGTGTGTAACCGATAGCCCTGACCGCATCGAGAACGCGGGTCCGTGCTTCTGCTGACACCACGTCCGGGTTGGCAAGCGCACGGCTGACGGTTGCGACCGGGACAC
>CAXTUM010000416.1:0-3505 GCA_964247205.1 uncultured Beijerinckiaceae bacterium | reverse complement strand
CTGGGGACGTCATGTCTACGATTACCGCGACGCCTGGGAGATCGTGCGGCGCGCCAATCATCCGAATGTCGGCACCATTCTGGACACGTTCCACATCCAGTCGCGCGGTCTTGACCTTTCGGCGATCCGCAATATTCCGAAGGAGAAAATCCTGCTGGTTCAGCTGGCGGATGCTCCGAAACTGCAGATGGATTATCTTTCCTGGAGTCGCCACTGGCGCTGCCTGCCGGGGCAGGGCGATTTTGATCTCGGCGGCTTCATGGATGCGCTGCAGGCCACGGGCTATGACGGCTATCTCAGCCTTGAAATCTTCAATGACCGATTCCGGGCAGGCTCTGCCCGCTCCGTGGCGCTGGACGGCCACCGGTCACTGATCTGGTTGATGGACGATGCATCGCGACGGCTGAAAAGTTCACTGGCCGGAGGGCCTGCCATGCCGCCGCCAGCCAAGGTTAATGACGTCGAGTTTATCGAGTTTTCGACGGATGAATCCGACCGGGCAGGCTTTGAGGCGCTTCTTGCGTCCATGGGATTCACGCGCACCGGGCGGCATCGCTCCAAGGATGTATCGCTGTGGCGGCAGGGTGACATCCGTATCGTCGTGAACAGCGACAAGGAAGGATTCGCGAACTCCTACCAGATCACACATGGCACATCGGTTTGCGCGCTGGCGCTGAAGGTGCCTGATGCCAAAGCTACAATCGCACGCGCCACGGCCTTGCTGGATACGCCGCATCGTGGCGCAGTAGGGCCGGGGGAACTCGATATCCCGGCAGTACGCGGCCTTGGCGGCAGCCTTGTCTATTTCGTCGATGACAGTTCGGCGCTTGGCCGCTGGTCCGATGTGGATTTCGTCGCTACGGGAGAAGCCAGCGCCGATGCGGGCCTCCTGGCGGTCGATCACATCGCGCAGACCATGCAGTACGAGGAGATGCTGACCTGGCTGCTGTTCTACACGTCACTTCTGGATGCGCGGAAGACACCGAGCGAGGCCGTGCTTGACCCCGGCGGCGTAGTGCAGAGCCAGGTCATCGAAAGCGGCATCGACGGGACGGATCAGGGCTTGCGGCTGGTGCTCAACGGATCGCAGAGCCACCGCACGCTGTCTGCCCGCTTCGTCACGGACTTTTTCGGTTCCGGCGTGCAGCATATCGCGCTGACCACGGCGGACATCCGGGCAACTGTCGCCATGATGGTCGCGGGCGGCGTCACGCTTCTGGCAATTCCGGAGAATTATTATGATGATCTCGAGTCGAGGACCGATCTTTCTGCCGCCGAGATTGATGCGCTGAAAGCCCTGAATATTCTTTATGACCGTGATGCGCACGGCGTTTTCTATCAGGCTTATACGACGACGCTGGATGGCGGTTTTTTCTTCGAGATCGTGCAGCGCGACGGATATGCCGGTTACGGCGCGCCGAACGCGGGCATACGCCTGTCAGCGCAGGCAACGCTGGCGCGACCTGCCGCCATGCCGAAGGCGTGAGCCCATCAACCCTGGCTCGCCAGCAACGCAGAGAGTTCGGCTGACAATCCGACGGACTGGATCGGATTGGGTGCGGGCAAGGCTGGCTTTGCCGCTGGCTCCTCCGCCGTAAGGATCGCGCGGAAACCAGCCATAACCGAACAGATTACCGGCGCTTTGACGAGCGGTTCGATGCGATGGGCCAGTCCGATGAGCCCGACGCCGCCCAGAATGACGGCCTCAGCACCATCCTGTGCAATGCAGGCCGCACAGGCATCCGCCAGCAGGCGCAATGCACCCTCAGGATCGCGCGCGATCATTCCGCCATCGGGCGCAACGGTGCGGATGGATGCGAGATGCGCGGCAAGCCCGCGTGTCTGCAGGCTCTCGCGCAGCATGGATTCCCAAAGGACGCCGCCGGTGACAATCGAGAACCGGCGTCCCTCGGCTGAGGCTTCCAGCGCGGAGGCCTCGACCAATCCAATGACCGGGATTGCCGAGGCTTCCCGCAGCGCGTCCAGCCCCGGATCACCAAAGCATGCCAGCAGGACGCGATCATGCCCCGGCGCGTGCGCCGCAAAGGCATCGATAGCAGCATGCGAGGCCACAGCGAATGTCGCCCGGCTAGCGATATAGCTGGGACCAAATCGTCCGCTGACCGCAGTGATCATCCAGCCCGCAGGAAAGTAGCCTTGGGCTGCCTTCAGAACCCTCCCAGTCATGGCCGTGGTTGTGTTGGGATTGATGATGAGGAGGCGGTTGGATCGTTTCTGCAGGTTCATAAGCTGCACTAAACAGCGAAGGCCTAAGGGTCGCAAGTCAGCCATGACCTTTTGTGCGTCCGCCCTTCCATTCAGGCGACAATCCGATGCAGGCTTTCCCCGCCGCCTCAGCTGCGGTAAGGGACCCTCCTCACTCCCACAAGGACAGATGGTCTTGTTCAGCATTGCCGGGCAAAAAATTGGCCGCGACGCCCCTCCCTTCATCATTGCGGAAATGTCAGGCAATCATAACCAGTCGCTGGATCGGGCGCTGGCGCTGGTGGATGCGGCTGCAGCAACGGGGGCTCACGCTCTCAAGCTACAGACCTATACGGCTGATACGATCACGATAGATGCCCATCAGAGCGAGTTCACCATCGGCGACAAGGACAGCCTTTGGGCCGGGAAAAATCTCTACAAGCTGTATCAGGAGGCACATACGCCATGGGATTGGCACAAGCCGATCTTCGACCGCGCCGCCAGCCACGGCATGCTGGCGTTCTCGACGCCTTTCGATGAAACCGCCGTGGATTTTCTCGAAAGCCTTGATGTGCCGGCCTACAAGATCGCGTCCTTCGAGAATGTGCATATCCCCCTGATCCGCAAGGTGGCGGCAACAGGAAAGCCGATGATCATCTCGACCGGCATGGCTTCGATCGCCGAGCTTGACGATGCGGTGCGGGCGGCGAGGGGAGCTGGATGCAAGGACCTCGTGCTGCTCAAGTGCACCAGCACCTACCCCGCCGCTCCGGAGAACACGAACCTCGCCACCATCCCCCATATGCGCCAGCTCTTCGGCTGCGAGGTTGGCCTGTCGGACCACACCATGGGTGTAGGCGCATCCGTCGCCGCCGTGGCGCTGGGCGCAGTCGTGATCGAAAAGCACTTCACGCTCCGCCGTGCCGAAGGCGGGGTCGATTCCGTCTTTTCGCTGGAGCCGGAAGAAATGACATCGCTGGTGGTGGAAACCGGGCGCGCCTGGGCTGCGATGGGGCAGGTGACATATGGCCCGACCGAGGCGGAGAAAAAATCACTCGTCTACCGCCGTTCGCTCTATGTGGTGCAAGACATGAAGGCAGGCGACTTGCTGAAACCGGAGAACTTGCGGGCGATACGCCCCGGCCTGGGGTTGCCGCCGAAAGAAATGGATGTCGTAATGGGCAAGCGTGTGCGCCGCGATCTGGCGCGCGGGACGCCGCTGTCGTGGGATGTGATCGGGTGAGCGGCGCCATGCGGATTGTGCGCCGAGTGACCGATACAGAGCAATTCGATCATGCCG
>CAXTUM010000415.1:0-3510 GCA_964247205.1 uncultured Beijerinckiaceae bacterium | reverse complement strand
GTTGCGGGGTCGAAACGCAGCGCCGCATCAAATTTCATGGTCAGCTGGTCGCCGTCGCGGATGATATCCACCGGCACGGTCTGGCCGATGTCGAAGATCAGACGGGTAAAAGTCGGCCCGTTCCCGACGCGGGCTGTCATGTCGCGCAACTCGCGTTTTTCGCGCTCGCGCTGGGTCTTGCGCAACTGGTCCTCGGCATCACGCGCGCGTTTGGCCAGTTGCTCGACGATATCCTGCGGCAAGGACGGCGGCAGCCCTTGCCAGTTTTCGGGCAAAAGATCGAGAAACAGCTTTTCACCGGCTTCCATCAGATTGGTCCGGAGCGGACGGGTCGTGGCGAAGCGCACCGTGCGGCCATCAGGATCACGCCGTGCAACCGAGACATAAGCCGGCATCTGGGCTGCGAGCTTTTCCAGATCGACATTCACAGGTTCGTCAAAGCTGAGCACGATCACGCCGCTGGATGCGCGAATATGGGCCTTGACGTTCTTGTTCAGGGAAAAGACGAGGCGTCCGTAGCCGTTCATCTCGGCCGCAGCAACGCTGGCGTCGGCGGCACGCGCAGGTGCCGCAAACGACAACGCAGCCACAAGGGCCAGGATACTGGAGGCCGTACGGAGACGCTGACGCAACACGGGCTGATGAACTCGACTTGAACGCAACACAAGCGGAACAAAACTGCTCCGAACGTCAGTCTTAGAGGAATATGCCTAATGGCGGGTTAAGTGCTCTGCGGCACGTGCCCTCGGTGATCTCAGCGGCGAGGACGCTGCTGCTGGGGCGGTTCGATCCTCGGCAGCTCTCCGTTTGGCGTCCCGCCCGCCTGCACTGGAGCGCTGGCCGAAATGCTTGCTTCGCGCGGTTTTGTCGCCATCGCAACCGTCAGTTTTTCGGCTGATTCCGGCGTCATTGCCGCCAGGATTTCGGACATCCTCGCCGGTTTCATCGCAGTGGCGATGGGAACAAGCACATCCAGCTTGAGACGGTCGAAAACGCGCGCCGCATCCTTTGGCTTCATGCTCTCGTACATCACCACGACAGTGCGCACCTGCTTGTCAGCCTCTGCCTGCTCGGCCTTGGCGCCTGCATCAATGCGTCCTTCGATATCCTTCATCTCGTTGATGCGGCCATCGACCTTGCGTTCAGCCGCCTGCAGCAGGCTTTCACGCATATCGAGTTCGCGGGAACGGTCATCAATGGCTCCGCGCCGTTCCTGCAGGCGCTCAAGCACGGCCCGCTCCGATGCAGAGGTGGGTGCTACTGGCGGCAGTGGCTGCGCCGGGCGCTGTTCGGCGACCTGCTGAGGCTGGGCTTCCGGCTTTGCCGCAGACTTCGGATCCTCTTTCTTGCCGTCAGCCTTCTTGGTATCGTCCTTCTTGGCATCATCCTTTTTTGGAGGAACACTGCCGGTGATGTCCGCTTCAGCGGGTGGAATGAAGCGATGGCGCGCCAGAGCGCGTGCAAAGCGGGGCAGGTCTTCCTCGGTCATCGCCTTGCGAGGCCCATCTGTCTCAGCGAAAAACTTGCCGCTGCTTGTGACAAGCTCCGTCGCCTTCAGGACCAGGAGCCCTGAAGCAGCGACGATGACGATCGGGAGCAGACGGACACGTTTCATGCAGCGTGGTCCAGTATCCTCCGGCGGGCGCGCATCGCGAAAGCCTCAGCTGCCGCTACGGTTTCCGAAAGGTTACCGGGAGCTTCCACAGGGGTGCGGGGCTCTGCCTGCATGCGTGTCTCCACTTCGGAGACGGCGCGTTTCGCCGTACTGACGATGCGGCTGATGCGTTCCAGCACCTCATCGCCGGACCTGATGCTGTCATTCAGATCAGCACTGGTGTTTTCGGCCGCCCGCAGGCGCTCGCCCAGGGTATTGTCACAGTCGGCGTGGGCCTGGCGCAGGCTGTCGATGGCCCGCTCCGCGCGCTCTGTCGCGAGACCGAGATCCACGACGGTCTGGCGCATGGACTTCTCGTCCGCCCTGAGATGCTGAAGACGGCGGTCGAGGATGATGCAGTAGGTCACGGTGAACCCCAGCAGGATCACCACGGCGAACTCGATCACAAGACCAATCACGCTACCCATATTCAGTCCCTTTTGCCTGATGCGCCCTGATCGAAAATCGCCAGCGTGGTCCGGGACCGGATCAGCGGGCTCATGACCTGTATCGCGATGTTCTCGCCGATGCGGCCCATGCGGCCCTCGGTCACCTTCTGGTCGCCGCAGCGGATCTCGATGATCGGATCCGACTTCACGTCGAACAGGATCGTGTCGCCCGCCTTCATGTTGACGATCTGACGCAAAGGCAGTTGCGCCTGATGCAGCACGGCTTCGAGATCGAGTGTCGCGCCGAAAACTTCCGTTGCGAGATGCCCTTCCCAGGTCGGATCGCGGCCGAGCTTTTCACCCATGAAGCTCTGGAGCAGGAGTTCGCGGATCGGCTCGATGGTGGCATAGGGCAGCAGGATTTCGATGACGCCGCCACGTCCCTCCATGTCGAGCCTGAGCTCGATCAGGATGGCGGCATTGGCGGGGCGTGTGATCGAGGCAAAGCGCGGGTTCGTCTCGATGCGATCCATGGTGAAGGTGACCGGCGAAAGCGGGGAAAACGCTTCCGCCGCATCCATCAGCACGACGTCCAGCATGCGCCGGACGAGATTGATCTCGATGGTGGTGTAGGGCCTGCCATCCATGCGCACCGAATTGTGGCCGCGCTTGCCACCCAGCAGCACATCAATGATCAGATAGATCAGGTTGGAATCGACGAAGACGAGGCCGTTGTTCTCCCATTCTTCGGCCTTGAAGACGGAGAGAATGGCGGGCAGCGGAATCGACGACACATAATCACCGAAGCGCACTGAGGTGATGCCGTCGAGCGATACCTCCACGTTGTCGGAGAAGAAATTGCGGAGCGACACCGTGAGCAACCGCACGAGACGGTCGAAAACGATTTCGAGCATCGGCAGACGCTCGTAGCTGACGATAGATGAATCGACGATGGCGCGGATGCCGCCAGCACCGCCAAGCTGCGCTTCGTCCACCGAAAAGCCGAGGAGATTGTCGATCTCCTCCTGGTTGAGCAGCCGGTCGGACCCGATGTCGAGCGACGCCGCGACGACGGGAGTCCAGCCCTCCTCGGTGTTTGCGACAGCCTCGACAGCCGATTGCTCCGCGAGAAGGGATTCTTCCCACGCGGCTGAAAGCGCTTCCTGGTCTTTTTGCCCCGCCATGAACTCTTATTGCACCATCAGTTCCTTGAAGAGGATAGCATCGACCCGCGCGGGATAGACCGCCACGTTGACGCGCCGCGTCATCTCCTCCTTCAGCCGGTAAAGCCCGGAGGAGCCTTCGAGAGCCTGCGCGCGCAACTCGCGCATGAAGACCTGAAATGTATCCATCACACGCGGCAGCATGGTCTGGATTTCGGTGGCGACCTTCTGCTCACCCACTTCCAGCGCAATCTTCATGCGCAGGAACTGCTGGCGGTCCTGCTGGCCGCCGCCCGGCGCCAGG
>CAXTUM010000414.1:0-3520 GCA_964247205.1 uncultured Beijerinckiaceae bacterium | reverse complement strand
CTCGACAAGATCGTGCAGCGCACGCGGGATGCCGTGGCGCGCTTCGACGATATCGTGATTGTCCATGACATTGCGGACATGGTTTCGGGGACATCGCGTTCATCCCAGATACGCCCCGGCAGTCTCCTGATCTTGCGGATCAGTGCTATCAACGCGGCCAACACGATGATCCGCTTCAACGCGCGTCTGGTGGATCAGGCCGATCAGACATTGCTGTGGTCGCGCGAGTTCGATCCGGTGCCGACCGGGCCGCAGGGGGACGGCGCGCGGACAAAGATCGTGCAGGCCATATCGACCGCCATCGCTCAGCCGTACGGCGTCATTCATGCGCATGTCCGCAAGAGGCTGGCTTCGGGCTTGCACGAAAGTGATCCCTATGGCTGCATCATTTCCGGCTTTGACTACTGGCGCAGCAATGACAGCCGGAATCACGGCATCGCCCGCGACTGTCTGATCCAGCGCATCCAGCAGTTTCCCGGCATCAGCAGCCTGCATGCGCAACTGACCTACCTGTATCTCGAGGAGTATCGGCAGGGTTACAATCCGCTGCCCGGGAATCCTCTGGACCGCGCGCTCGACAGCGCCAATCGCGCGGCAACTCTGGCGCCGGCCAGCGCACGCTCCCAACAGGCCCTGCTCGCGGCACATTTCGCGAGGGGCGAGATGGAAAGTGCATGGCGTGCCGCGAACGAGGCCATGGCGCTCAATCCGTTCGATACCGAAATACTGGCCGATGTCGGTGCGCGGCATGTCCAGTCCGGGTATTACGAAAAGGGACTGGGCATGCTGCAGCAGGCCCTTGAGCTGAATTCGTCACCGCCGACATGGGCGCTGACGTTTCGGGCGGCAGCTTATTATCTGCTCGACCAGAATGATCAGTCCAGAAGGATCGCGAGTTCTCTGGGTGGCAGCGAGTATCCGCTGGCCATGATGGCGCTGATCATGGTGGCGCGGAAAAATCTGGACGAGATGTCCGGGAAAAAGACGTTTCAGGACATGCGCCGGTTGCACACCGCCATCCTTGATGATCCCGCGGCGTATCTCAAGCGCTTGGCTTTTGATGAAGTCACGATCATCCGGCTCGTTCGGGATTTCAGTGTTGCGCGCGAATGGGCGGCCACGCTTCCTTGAGTGATTGACGACGGATAGACCCTGGCCTTGCAGCCGGACGGAAAAGCTGTGAAACCCAGACATGATCTTTCGGAGTATTTGACTGATATGACTGCGTCGGCTGCAAAAGCGCCCTCAACTCCCTTGCAGGAAGGTGAGGGAACGCTCTGGGAGAGCTTCTGGTGCAGCAGCCAGGACGGGCTCAGATTGCACAACCGCCTGTATGGTTCACCCCATCTGCCGCGCGTGCCTGTGGTTTGTCTGCCCGGCCTTGCCCGCACCAGCGCCGACTTCCACGAGATCGCGACACTTCTGTCTAGCCACCGGTCCCGCCCCCGTATGGTGCTTGCCATGGACTACCGGGGACGCGGCCGTTCGGATTATGACCCCGATCCGGCCAACTACGATCCGCGCATCGAAATGCAGGATGTTCAGGATGTCCTGACAGCGGTGGGCATCCATGCCGCGATCTTCATCGGCACGTCGCGCGGCGGCATCATCACCATGGGACTGTCCGCCGTGCGTCCGGGGTGCATCAAGGGCGCGATTCTCAATGACATCGGTGCAGTCATTGATGGCAAGGGCCTGGCTCGAATCAAGGGCTATGTCGGCAAGCTGCCCAAACCGCGCGATTATGCCGATGCGGTGCAGATGCTGAAACGGATAGCCAGTCAGCATTTCACCCGCCTGTCCGATGCAGACTGGAACAACTTTGCCCGCCGCACCTTCAAGGAGAGCCCGCTGGGACTGGTGCCCGATTACGACCCGATGCTGATGAAAAGCCTTGAGGCGTATGATCTCGAAAAGCCGCTGCCGGTGCTGTGGCAATTCTTCGAGGGACTGAAAGGCGTTGCGGTTCTTTCGATCCGGGGCGAGAACTCGGACCTTTTTTCGCAAGCGACACAAGCCGAAATGGTCCAGCGCCATCCCTCGTGCGAATCTTATGTCGTCGTTGGCGAGGGCCATGCGCCGCTGTTGTCAGACCGTGCGACCATGCAGAAGATTTCGGCTTTCGTGAACGCGACGGAAGATCGGTCTGGCTGACCCCGGGGCACTACATCCGATGTGCAATCGGCCATATTTCGACAACGATTGCCTGACTGCCTGTACCGACAGTGATATTGGCAGCCTCGTTGCAGACCAGGGTGTCATGGATATCAAGCGTGGCCCGATCCGTTGCCGTCTGGACTGTAACCTTGCCGGTCTCGGCATAAACAAGCAGAGTTTCGAGTGGCTGGATGCGCTCGACTGACCCCGCCGCCAGTCTCCGTGCCGCACGCTGAAAGCGCCTGCGATCCACCATGATATTCAGATCATCGACCGGACCGTCCGTCAGCGTGGCAGAAACCGGAACGTCGCCTGGAAAATCAAACGGCGCGCTCGTGACTGCAAGGCGCACGGCGTCTGGTCCAAGCCCGTGCAGGCAAAGCTCCTCGCCCCGCAGGATGAACATCGTCCGGTCAACATCCGGAAAGACCGAGAAGGGGCCGTCGCGCCCGACATGGGCGCCGGAAATACGCCAGTCGAAGGCTTCAAAACCTGAACCAGAAGGTGATTCCACAATCGCGGTCGCAGTTCCGCCGCCGTTCTTCCAGGGCATGGGCTTGTGCTCACTGGCCCGGATGATGCGCATGAAGTCCGCCTTTCGTGCGTATCGTTTATCCCAAACCTGGGCTTGGTCTTCAAGCGGCATCACCCTAAGAAAACGCCAGCGATTCCATTCAAACGAAAGAAAAGACCATGCTGAAACTGAAAGCCGCCCAGAAGATCATCAAGGTTGCGCTCGAACTTGCGCGCGAGAAATCCATGAAGCCATTGGGCATTGCAGTGGTGGATGCCCGTGGCGCCCTGGTGGCCTATGCGGCCGAGGATGGCTCCAGCCTCAAGCGCGAGAAGATCGCGCGCGGCAAGGCCGACGGCGCAGTGGCTCTGGGTGTATCATCCCGTCAGATCGGCAAGATGGCGGCGGATCGACCGCAATTCATCGCGGCGGTTTCGCATGTCGTCGGGGGTTCGCTGATTCCCGGTCCCGGTGGCGTGCTGATCCGTGATGCAAAGGGTGTGCTGATGGGCGCAGTCGGCGTCTCGGGTGATACATCGGACAATGATGAACTGGTGGCTGTCGCCGGGATCGAAGCCGCCGGATTGAAGGCCGATACCGGTGCGTGATCGCAGATAACAAAAACCCGGTCTCGCGACCGGGTTTTTCCGTATTTCCAGTGGAGCTGGAAAGCAGGATATCAGGCAGCTTCTGCCTCTTCGGACTCTTCATCGTCCGATGCGGCTTCAGCATCAGCAGCGGCCTTGGCGCGGCGCGGGTTCTTGGCGAGGCTTGTCTCGATCTTCTTGAGCGCCTCGGTATCGGTGATTTCGTCCACGGCTGCGATCTCGCTCATCAGACGCTCGAGAG
>CAXTUM010000413.1:0-3523 GCA_964247205.1 uncultured Beijerinckiaceae bacterium | reverse complement strand
CGCCATGGCGAGTACCGTGAATTTGGAAAATTTATCGAAAGCCACATATTGCGTTGGCATGCTTCGCTCCAGGGTCATGAAGGTTACGTTCGCATACACTGATCATCGTTGTGGAAATGTTCAATGATATCAGAGTATGCATGACACAGTTTCCCGTATGGCCTTCTAGAGCCTGCCGTGAAACGCGGAGTGAGATTGCCCCCATCAAATCTTCTTTGCAACGCCTTTTTGCCTGATATCGTCATGGGTCGTTACCGGCCAGCAGACTTGCAGGGGACCAGCGGACCACCGGGATAGTAATCGTCGATGATGATGCGTGGGCGGGGGCAGCCTCCACTGGCAAGCGCCATTGAGTGCTCTTTCAGCCGCCTCGCCTCCTGCGGCGGGATATAATCCTTGTTGGTCGGCTCGGTCTTGACAGCTGCCGCCTTTCTGGCAACCGGCGCCGGTTTTGCTGCTTGCATTGGCGCGGCTGCGGGCTCTGGCGGAGGCGCGGCTCTGGTGATCTGGCGAACCGGAGCGGATCTGGCGGCGGTTATCACCGGCTCCGGCTTCGCACCCTGATCCGCCAGAATTTCCGGGATGAGAGTCACAAGCCTGACCGTGCCGCTATCATAGGCCAGGGTCCGGAACGTCGCATTGCCGCATCCCGTGCAGGAGGCCGGATCGACTGTATGAACATCGATCACGGTGAGGCCGGATGTATGCTCGGGCACAGTACGGCCCGTGGCTATCATGGATGCGGGATCCATCTGGAAACGCTCGATCATTTCGCCACGGACTGCCCTTGCCCGACGATAGGCCGTCATTTCATCGGCGTGATAAGCCACGATGATCATGGTCTTGCCCTTGCCAGCAGCCAGCTTCTGCTGAAGCTTTGCGATGCCTTCGCGTGTGTTCTGACCGATGGAATGCTCGCCATCCGCGAAGGGCACCTGTTCGCGGGCGACAGGCTCCATCGCGCCGGTAAAGGCCGCGCTTGTTCCGTTCATCTTCAGATTCAGGCGCATTTCACCCGCGCGGGGCAGTTGTGCAGCCGGACTGACCGTTGTGGCTTCAGCGCCAGAGCGGTTATCCTGTTGTGCCGACACATGCCCGGGTGCGAGCAGCAGGCTTGCAGCCAGAGCGCTGGCGCTGACAGTCATGGCCAGATGCAGGCGGGTGCGGCGGAACCAGCGGGTGGCGATAGCAGCACCTGAGTTTGGCAGACATTCACGTGTCATCACTGTCTCCATTGTTTTCGCACGGCTTTTCAACCGTTCATGGCAGGGCATTGTGAGCTGCAGAGGCCTTTTCTCCTGACAAGAGCAAGAAACTGGCCTGTCGCGCCTCTTTGGGTCTATTTTATGCCGGCCTGGCGAAAATTGCTCAGGTCATCACAAGCGCCATGAGGCAGTCGGCTCATTGCCTTCTGCCCCTACTGTTGCGATGGTCTCGTTCAGGTCTGTCGCTGTCGGATATCAGGAGGACGTGCAGCCGCCATCGGCTGACGATCCATGGAGGTTATCTTGGGAGGACATCTTGGAAACACATGATTGCGTGAGTGGCAGGATTTTGACCAGCGAACCGCTGGAAAAATCGATGATCCTGTCCCGGCGAGGCCTGTTCACTGGCTCGCTTGCAGCAGCGGTCACGCTGCAGTCCGGTCTGGCGGAAGCCCAGAGCGACAACGAGATGACACGCATGCTGCGCGATCTCGCACCGCACGACCGCGCGCCAGCCGGCGCTGCTCCCAGACGCAGAACGGCGGTCAAGCGCCAGTTGCGGCTGCGCGGCGGTGGCGGATCCGTCACGGTGGATATCAGCCGCCGTGTCGAGATCACGGTGTTTTTCGACCTGAATTCCGCGGAACTGCGCGCGGGATCGCAGATCGCGCTGGACCGGCTGTCGCAGGTTCTCAACAACCCGATCCTGCTGGACCAGCAGTTTCTCATCGCGGGCCATACCAGCGCAGATGGCGACTACGATTTCAACGTCGCCCTGTCGCATGACCGTGCCCACTCTGTCCGCAACTGGCTGATCGGGCAGGGTGGCATCGCTTCACCCAGGCTGACGGCCAATGGTTTCGGGCCGGATTTGCTGCGCAATCCCAACAATCCGGCCTCGCCGATCAACCGGCGTGTCGAAGTCATCGCCATCGACTGATCGATTCAGAAGACGGCTTAACCCACTGATATTCCCGTTCACAACCATCCAGAGGAGACACATCATGAGGGGGCCATTCGCATTGCTCGCCGCATTCCTGGTCTGCATCGGCATCACCGCGCCATCGCAGGCCCAGACCAGAAACGACCGCATCAATCTCGTCGTCGTATCCGATGACGCCGATCCGGATTCTGTGCCGCGCAACAGCCGCGTTTTCAACCGGGTGCAGCTGTCACTGTCCGAATATATGAATACCAAGGGTTTCCAGATCTATGACGAGACGTCGATGGCCATGGGTATCACCCCGCCGGGGCGCGTGCGTCGCCGGGATGCCGAACTGATCGAGATCGCCCGCGCGGTGTCGACACCCATCGATGCCATGGCGATCTACCAGATCTATGCTTCCGTGCGCAGTTCGCCGAGTGCTGCCATCCGCTTTCCGGAAATCCGTATTGCCGGACGCATCCTGAATGTCCGCACCGGCCAGTTCATCGCGGCTTTCGAGGTGGGCGGCTTCCAGCTTCCGGCCCTGCCCAACCCGTGCCCGCGTGAATGCCTGCTGGAGACGGTCGGCGGCCACTCGAAGACGCTGGCCACGGATCTGGGTTCGGCGCTGTCGCAAAAGCTTGAAGCCTTTGCCCGTCCGGGCGGCGCCACAGTCGCCGCAGCGCCTGAGCCTGCCAAGGACGGAGCTGCCGCACCCGCCGCAGGTGCAACCAATGCCGCCCAGGACGGCTGCGTGAACCTGCCGACGGATTACGAGATTCAGCTCAGGGATTTCAACACGTCGGATGTCAACCGGATCGAGGGTGAGTTCGTGCGCTGGGGCTGCTACCAGCAGCACCGGACAACCACGATGAGCGACAATGCGGCGGGTTTCTTCTACCGCACGTCGTCTGACAGCGCCCGCCTGACACGCAATTTCCGGCTGATGCTGGAGCTTGTGGGCCTCAATGCGCAGGTGACATTCGCCGGCAACCGGGTGACGGTTACGAAGGTCAACACGCGCTGAGACAGTGAAAAAAGAACTCTCGCGCCGCCCGGTCGACACAGGCCGGGCGGCTTGTTAGTTTGATGCCGCAATTGGCGTGATCGGATTTGCAAAGATGGACTGGGGGATAGACCCGGATCGGGTCGCGGAAATCGCGGAAATCGTCCGCAACCGGCGCTTCTCGGCGGCAGATTCCGAGAAATTCATGCTAGCGATAGTCGGCGGCGCGGGTGAGCATGCCGACAGCATGCTGTGGGAGATGAACCAGATTCTCCTGGGCCTCGGAACACTTCTCGCCGCACCGCGCATGCCACCGCGCGATGCAGCCATCGGCTGCCTTCTGGATGAAAGCGGCCTGCTGATATCGAAACTGCGCAGCGGCAAGCG
>CAXTUM010000412.1:0-3531 GCA_964247205.1 uncultured Beijerinckiaceae bacterium | reverse complement strand
GCCATGTTCGACGCCATGATCCAGCGCCTGCAGGATTCAGTCCAGGAAGATCCCGCCACCGGCAATTTCCGCTGCCGCCGCGACATCTTCACCGATCCTGAGTTCTTCGAGATCGAGATGCGCCACATCTGGGAAGGCAACTGGGTCTATCTGGCCCACGAAAGCCAGATCCCCAACAACAACGATTACATCACAGGCTTCATCGGCCGGCAGCCGATCGTCATCAGCCGCGACCGCACCGGGCAGCTCCACTGCTTCCTCAACGCTTGCTCGCACCGGGGCGCGATGGTTTGCCGCCACAAGCGCGGCAACAAGACAACGTATACATGCCCATTCCATGGCTGGACCTTCAACAACACGGGCAAGCTCCTGAAGGCGAAGGATCCCGATGGCGCGGGCTATCCCGAGAGCTTCAACAAGAACGGCTCCCATGACCTCAAGAAGGTCGCAAAATTTGCAAATTACCGCGGCTTCCTCTTCGGCTCGCTGAACCCCGACGTGAAGTCCATCGAGGAGCACCTGGACGAGTCGCGCAAGATCATCGATCTCATCGTCGACCAGTCACCGGAAGGGCTCGAAGTGCTGCGCGGCAATTCGCAGTATGTCTACGACGGCAACTGGAAGCTCCAGGCCGAGAACGGCGCGGATGGCTACCACGTCTCGTCGGTCCATTGGAACTATGCCGCCACGACGAACGCGCGCAAGGCGGCAACCGCCGCCGCCGAGGCCAAGGACGATGTCCGGGCCATGGACGCGGCCGGCTGGGCCAAGAAGGGCGGCGGCTTCTACTCCTTCGAGCATGGCCACCTTCTGCTGTGGACAAACTGGACCAAACCGGAGGACCGCCCGAACTTCGACCGTCGCGGCGAGCTGACCGAGCAGTTTGGCAAGGCCCGCGCCGACTGGATGATCGACAAGAGCCGCAACCTCTGCCTCTACCCGAACGTCTTCCTCATGGACCAGTTCTCATCGCAGATTCGCATGTATCGCCCCATTTCCGTCGACAAGACGGAGGTCACGATCTACTGCATCGCGCCCAAGGGCGAGAGCGCTGAGGCCCGCGCCCACCGCATCCGCCAGTACGAGGATTTCTTCAACGCCTCAGGCATGGCGACGCCGGACGACCTGGAAGAGTTCCGCTCCTGCCAGATCGGCTACGGCGCGAAGCATGCGGTCTGGAACGATCTTTCGCGCGGCGCAACGCACTGGATCAAGGGTGCGGATGACGACGCAAAGTCGATCGACATGAAACCACTGCTTTCAGGCGCAAAGACCGAAGATGAAGGCCTCTTCGTCGTGCAGCACGCCTACTGGCGCGACGCGCTGATCGAGGGGCTGAAGAAGGAAGCTGCCGAGAGCTTCAAGCAGGCGGCGGAATAGAACCCTGGTGCTCTGTGCTTGCGCGGGGCCGCTTCACCTCACATCCATTTCACAAGCTTCGCCGAAGGGGAGGACGATCATGTCCGCAGCACTTCAATCCGTTCCAAAGTCCCGCGCTGCTACCATCGACGAGGTGCAGCAGTTTCTCTATGCAGAGGCCCGCGCGCTTGATGACCGCGAGTGGGACGCCTGGCTTGCGTGCTACGCACCCCATGCCACGTTCCATATGCCTGCCTGGGACGACGACGACACGCTGACAGAGAATCCGCAGACCGAGATTTCATTGATCTACTATGGCACCAAGCAGGGGCTGGAAGACCGAGTCTTCCGCATCCGCACGGAACGCTCCTCGGCGACTTCGCTGCCCGAGCCGCGCACCTCTCACAATATTTCGAACGTCGAGATTGTGGAGGACCAGAGTGGTATGCTCAAGGTGCGCTTCAACTGGTTCAATCTGAGCTACCGCTACAAGACGTCGGACAGCTACTTCGGCACGTCCTACTACACCATCGACACATCTGGCGAGAGGTGGCTGATCACGGCCAAGAAGGTGGTGCTCAAGAACGACTACATCCACCACGTGGTCGACATCTACAACATCTGACCGGGAAGACGCCCGCACAAGACGCCCCGGACGGGCGGGAGGACGCCATGACTCACAGGATCGCACTCAACTTCGAGGATGGCGTCACGCGCTTCATCGAGGCCAACCTCGGCGAACTCGTCGCCGACGCGGCCTACCGCGAGGGCGTCAATATTCCCATGGATTGCCGTGATGGAGCGTGCGGCACCTGCAAGTGCCAGTGCGAACAGGGCGACTACTCCCTGGGCAGCTATATCGAAGACGCCATGACCGAAGAGGAGGCTGCGCAAGGTTTCGTGCTCACATGCCAGATGAAGGCGCAGTCCGATTGCGTCATCCGCATCCCGGCGTCGTCCGCCTCCTGCAAGGTGAAGGCGGGTGCCATGGCGGCCACGATGTCCGAGGTGAAGAAGCTTTCGCCCAGCACCATCGGCTTTTCGATCAAGCTTGCGGAGGCGAACGCGCTCGCCTTCCTGCCCGGCCAGTACGTCAATGTCTCGGTGCCCGGCACGGCGCAGACCCGGTCCTATTCCTTTTCCTCGATGCCAAAGAACGGCGTTGTGGAGTTCCTGGTCCGCAACATCCCGGGCGGCCTGATGTCGTCCTACCTCGCGGACAAGGCGGCGGGCGGTGACGCTTTGAGCATCACCGGTCCCATCGGCTCTTTCTATCTGCGTGACGTCAAGCGGCCGGTGCTATTCCTGGCAGGCGGCACCGGCCTCGCGCCGTTCCTGGCGATGCTGGAAGTCATGCGGGCGTCAGGCTCCACCCAACCCATCCACATGATCTACGGCGTCACCAATGACGCCGATCTCGTCGAGGTCGACAAGCTGAACGCCTTCGCCAAGGCGATCCCCGGCTTCACCTTCGCCACGGTTGTAGCCGACCCGGCGAGCAGCCATCCGCTGAAAGGCTACGTGACCCATCATCTGCCGGATGCCGCACTGCACGGCGGCGACGTCGATCTCTATCTCTGCGGTCCGCCGCCCATGGTTGATGCGGTCCGCGGTTATCTCAGCGACAAGGGCGTCAAGCCTGCGAACTTCTACTTCGAGAAGTTCTCACCCTCGGAGAACACCAAGTGAGTGCGCAGCGTTTTGCAGGTAAGAGCGTCGTCATCACCGGTTCGGCGCAAGGGATCGGCAAGGAGGTCGCACTGACCGCTGCTGCTCAAGGCGCGCGGCTGACGCTGGTCGATAAGTCGCCGCTGGTCAGTGATGTCGCGAGCGAGATCGTCGCCAAGGGCGGCGAGGCCATTGCAATGACGGCTGATCTCGAGACCTGGTCCGGCAATACCAGGGCGATGGAGTTGGCGCACAAAACCTATGGCGCGATCGATGTGCTGATCACGAACATCGGCGGCGCGATCTGGATGAAGCCGTATCAGCAGTTCGACCCGAAGCAGATCGAGGCCGAGATTTCACGCTCGCTCTTCCCCACGCTCTGGGGCTGCCGCGCCGTGCTACCGTATATGCTGGAGCAGGGCCGGGGAACCATCGTCAATGTCTCGTCCATCGCAACCAAAGGCGTGAACCGAATCCCCTATTCCGCAGCCAAGGGCGCAGTGA
>CAXTUM010000411.1:0-3535 GCA_964247205.1 uncultured Beijerinckiaceae bacterium | reverse complement strand
GAGCAACGCCAGCGCCAGAGCTGCAATCACCTGCGCCGGCAGCGGCCACGCCGCCCGCGAACGCGAGCAGCATGCCGGTCAGCGTGGTCTGGAGCGTCACCCACATCGACACCGACAGCACCGGCCAGTCCTTGATCAGGGCGGTGACGATGCCCGACGGCGAGGGCAGCTTGTAGGGCGGGATGGCGTTATACCAGACCGACCATTCCCACCAGCCGATGATGGCGATGGCGAGAGCGAGGGGAAGGCCGTAGCGGGAGAAGAGGGATTGGGAATTCATGGGAGCGACTGTCTTCTCTCTCCCGCTTGCGGGAGAGGGTGGTTGAGCGCAGCGAAACCGGGTGAGGGCATGGGTGCCACGCCCTCATCCGGCGCTTGCGCGCCACCTTCTCCCGCAAGCGGGAGAAGAAAAGCCGCGCCTCCCTCACATATGATCATGGGCCGCCATGGCTCCATGCAGCGCGTGCGAGGCCGCCTTGCAGCTTTCGGCATAGGCAGCCGTCGTGCGGAAACCCTCGTCGCGCGGATAAGGCGCATCAACTTCCAGATCCGCCACCACGCGTCCCGGACGCGCCGCCATCACAATGATGCGTGACGAGAGATAGACGCTCTCGTAGACCGAATGCGTGACGAAGATCACCGTGACATTGCGCGCCGCTTTCAGCCGCAGGATATCATCGTTCAGCTTGAACCGGGTGATCTCGTCCAGCGCCGCGAAGGGCTCGTCCATCAGCAGCAGCTTGGGCTCCGTCACCAGCGCGCGTGCGATGGACACGCGCATCTTCATGCCGCCCGACAGTTCACGCGGATAGACATGCGCGAAGTCGGAGAGACCCACCAGCGCCAGCGTCTCCATGATCCTGGGCATGGCTTCCGTACGCGACAGACCCTTCAGCTTCAGCGGCAGATAGACATTATCAGTGACGCTGGCCCAGGGCATCAGCGTCGGCTCCTGAAAGACGAAGCCGATGTCACTCTTGGCCGAGCCGCCGGACGGCCAGATTATGCTGCCCGACGAAACATCGGCCAGCCCGGCGATCAGCCGCAGTGCCGTGGATTTTCCGCAGCCCGAGGGGCCGAGCAGCGACAGGAATTCGCCCTCGCGCACGTCCATGGCGAGGTCTTCCAGCGCCACGGTGCCGTTGGCGAATTCCTTGCGGATATGGCTGAGAGAGACGAGGGTTCTGTTGGACATCAGCGATGCGGTTGTTCCCCTCTCCCGCTTGCGGGAGAGGGTGGTTGAGCGGAGCGAAACCGGGTGAGGGCAGGAACGACAAGGTGCTACCCTCATCCGGCGCTGCACGCCACCTTCTCCCGCCGGCGGGAGAAGGAAAGGAGGGGTGCTACTTCCTCAATTCCTTGCCAAGTCCCTTGTTGACGAAGGCGAGTGTGTAGCTCTTCCTGTAATCAAGGTCAGCCTTGTACAGACCGGCCTTCACCATCTTGTCGAAGAAACTCTTCATCCTGGCGTCCGTCATGGCCCCGATGCCAAGCTGGAGCGTGTCGCCGCTGTCAACGATGCCGTTGGCCTTCATCAGTGCGATGCCCGCCGCGATCTTACTGTCGGACATATCAGGGTTGTCCTTCTTGATCAGCGCATTGGCGGCGGCATTGTCTCCGTAGAGATAATTATACCAGCCCAGGATCGAGCCTTCCACGAACTTGCGCACCATGTCCGGCTTCTTCTCCACCAGTTCCGTGCGGGTCTCGATGGTGGTGGAATATGTGTCGAAGCCATAATCCGCCAGCAGAAACACCTTTGGCTTGAAGCCTGCCGCCTGCTCGATGGCGACCGGTTCGGAGGAAAGATAGCCCTGCATCACGGCCTTCTTGTTGGCGAGGAAGGGAGCCGGGTTGAAGGTGTAGGGCTTGGTCTGCTCTTCCCTGAAACCATGCTCGGTTCTCATCCACTGGTAGAACGAGGCGAGGCCTTCCTTGGACACGAAGATGTCGTTCGATTTCTTCAGATCGGCGAAGGTGTCAAAACCCTCGCCGGGGTGCGCGATCAGCACCTGCGGCTCCTTCTGGAAGCTGGCGGCAACGGCAACCGTCGGGATGTTCTGCTCCACCGCCGAGAAGGCCTGCAGCATGTTGCCGCCCATGTAGAAATCGATGCGCCCCACGGGCAGCAGCATGCGGTTGTTGGCCTGCGGACCGCCCGGTGCGATGGTTACGTCAAGGCCGAGCTTCCTGTAGGTGCCGTCGGCGACAGCTTGATAGAACCCGCCATGCTCGGCCTGCGCCAGCCAGTTGGTCCCGAAAATGACCTTTTCAGTGGTTTGTGCGCGTACGGGGAGCGCGATGGCGGTTGCGGCTGAAGCAGCGGCAAGGCCTGTGAAATGGCGGCGATTGAGCATGGAATGGCTCCGTCAGGTTGATCGTTGGGCGCGATAAGGAATCTTTATGGGGTTGCGGGGTGATGAGTCCAGAGTGGAGGAGTGATTAGATTAGTCATCGACAAATACTGGACCATTTTTCAATATTTTGGCAAACTTGACGGATTTAGAAATAAGGATATATTTGCGCAAATTTCGCGACACAAGAATCGCTCCGGGGAGGAAGATCAAGAATGGCACCGCTTTGCAGCGGGAGCCAGAACACGGTGCTATTCGTAATGGACTGCAATCGAAGGAAAATCATCGCGCGCCTTGAGCGCGAAGGTTGGATCAACGTCGATGGAACGAAGCACGACAAGTTTCGGCATCCATCAAAATCGGGGGCGATCTACGTGCCGCGTCACAATGAACTGAAGAAATTTGTTGCCCGCAGCATCGCAAGATCAGCGGGCTGGGAAGATATGTGAGATGGCACGTTACGTTGCAATCTTCGAGGGCGAAGAAGGAGACTACGGCATCTCCTTCCCGGACCTGCCGGGCTGCGTCGCCATGGGTGTTACAGCCGACGAGGTTTGGAACAATGCGGTTGAAGTTCTGGCCGACTGGGTTGGCGAAATGGGTGGAGCCGAGGCTGTTCCTGCACCCCGACCGCTGATGGCTTATCGTGACGATCCTGAAGTCAAGGAAGCAATGGCGGAAGGTGCCGTTCTGATCGCCATTCCCCTACTCATCGAAAGCGGGAAGTCCGTCCGCGCCAATATCTCCATGGATCAGGGCATTCTCGCTGCCATTGACTCTGCGGCAGCTGAACGCGGCCTCACGCGCTCCAGCTTCCTCGCCAGCGCGGCGCTTGAAAAGATTCGCGCAGAAGCGAAGTGAGCACAGCTTTTCCCCCGCTCAAACTCGCCGTCGCTGTCGAGAAATTCCCCATCGCGGGAACCTTCACCATCTCGCGGGGCAGCCGCACCGAGGCGGTGGTCGTCACGGCCACGGTCAGTGACGGAACCTGCATGGGCAGGGGCGAATGTGTGCCCTATCCGCGCTACGGCGAAACGGTGGAGGGCATTGCTGCTGATATCGCGTCGCAGGCCGGCTTGCTCAGCGCGGGCGGCGCGCATGCAACCCTGATCGCCGGGCTGAAGGCCGGAGCCGCCCGCAACGCGCTGGATTGCGCGCTCTGGGACCTTGCGGCCAAGCGG
>CAXTUM010000410.1:0-3539 GCA_964247205.1 uncultured Beijerinckiaceae bacterium | reverse complement strand
ACCCGGAACTGACCGGCGAAGTGCTGAACGTCATGCGCGACCTTGCGGCCGAGGTGCTCCCGGGTTGCACCTACCGCCGCCACATCCTGTTCCGGTGCTCGATCGTCTGGACGAAGCCCGGCGCCTGACGAACATCGGGCCCAACCATCGTCATGGGCACCGGAGATGCTCGACAAGTTCCGTTTCCATGCGGTGGGCGATAGCCACAATTGGCTCGAAACGCTCATCATCGAAAACCGCGAACACTGGACCGGCGCCCGTGAGCAATCTAAAGGGCAGTTAGTTTGAGAATCGAACCTCCGGCATTCGCATGATTAAGTGCTCAAAACCGACCAAACACCGCTATTTTCATATTTAAGTGCCAAGTGACAAGGGGTAATGGCCCGCCGGAGTTGCCAGACAGCACCCTTGACAGAGCGTCGGGTTGGGACGCGAACGCTTGGACCATTCCGCCTCTCAGCATAGTGCCCAATGCCGCCAATCAGGGCACAAGTCACAGCCATGCCTTGCAGACTTTAGGCACCGGAGATTTGGCGTGGCATATCTCACTCATTCAGTGCAATTCATGCCCACGGTCCGGGCTGAAGTCGAGGAGTCCGATCAGCAGGCCGCCCAGCACGGAACGGGCCTGGAATCCGATCTTGCGACCGCTGTCGGTCAGGTAGAGATCCGAGAGCGGCACACGGTTGGGCGTGGTGTTGGCGTAGCGCAGGATGCGCTCCACGCTGTCCCGGAAGACGGCCCGGTCGCCGGTGAGCCATGCAGCCCAGAGCATCCATTCCGGCTTCGTCAGGGTGGAGCGGTTGTCGAGCGGAATGCCGCAGGGCTGCGCCTTGCGCTTGTACTGCGCGATCTCGCGGGCGAGCACGTGCTGCGGAAACAGGTTGAAGCCCATCAGCCGGTCCCAGATGAAGTTGTATTTCAGGCTCCATGTGCCGGGCTGGTCGAAGGCGAGGCGGAGTGAATCACGGTCGGCCGCTTTGATGACGATGTCCTTGGCGAAACTCTCCGCGGCCGCGCGGTAGCGCGTCTCGCTCGCCTTGTCGCCGATCATGCCGCCGAGCATCGCCATGCAGGCGAGGCCCATCGCCGCCTTGCCCGCGAGATTGACGTTGTGGCCCAGCACGCCGGAGAAGTCGTCCGTGCAGAGCTGGTCACCGGAATCGACGCCAATCCCGATCAGGTAATCGGCCCATTGGCACAGGATCGCCCAGTGCTTGCGAGCGTAGGCCAGCTCACCACCGGCACGGACATATGCCCCCATGAGCACCAGCATGTTGCCGCATTCCTCGACCGGCATCTGTGTGTCGAGAATGTCCTGTCCGGGATCCTTGTCGAAGCCGCGGTAGGTCTGGCCGTTGGCTTTTGGATAGGTGCCCAGATCATGGGCCGCGAAGGGGAATGGCCATGCCTTGCTGGCGCAGTAATCGAAATAGGGATCGATCATCGCGCGTACCAGTTCAGGGTTGTAGATCAGGAACAAAGGCGCGGACGGATAGGTGACATCCACAGTCGCGATGCAGCCGTTGGAGAAGTGCTCTTTGGAGAAGAACAGCGGTTCGCCCTTCGGACCGGCGCAGAGCTTATGGGCGGCGATGGCGTGGCGCCAGGCGAGAGCACAGAGGTCCGCGTAAGGCTTGCCCCCGACCTTCGCCGCCCGCTTCGCGAGATCCGCATCAAACCGGGCGGCGCGCTTCAGCACCTGGTCCTTCTCCTTCATGGCGAGCGCCATGACACCGATGCCGTCGAGCTTGCCGTCACGCCGCCACCATGCACGCAGTTTCTGGCTGAAGAACTCGACAGCGTACTCGTCGTCATAGCCGATCAGGATGGTCTCGCTCCCCGGCCTGTCACGCCCCGCCGTCAAGCGGAAAGAGAGGGCTAGGATCGCTTCCTGGTTATAATCCGCCTTGCGCGGCGGCGGGCGTGCGGGCTCATTGCCTGTGATCGGCCGTCCTGCGGCGAAAGCATCACGGCAAAGGTCGATATCGCCGACCACCGCAGTGACAGCGCCCGTCCGTCCGCCGAGCCATGCGGTTCCCCAGTCAATGCGCAGATGGTCGCCAGCCTTCTCCAGCACGGGCTGAAACTCATGGCGGAAGCTCATGGCAGTAATACCATCCTGTTCGGCCCTGCCCCAGCAGACCCGCTCATGCGGCAGATTGACGGCAATTTCGCCAGTCATGTCGAAGTAACAATCGACCTTGCGTGACCGGCCATCGAGGGACCGAGCGGAAAATGTCACGTATGTTACTGGCCGCGACATCAGATCGAGGTCGTCAACAAGCAGAGGAGTCACAAAATCGAGGCCTACCTCCACGGAGCCGCAGCGAAAAAGGGTCGCCGTCCGCGTGGCGTGAATCTCGCAGCCGATCTGTTCGCCGGCTGTGGCAAGCCATTCCGGGCCGCCGAGCAGACGGTAGGCGACACCATCGACGCGAACCACTGCATAGAGCGCCATCTTCGTACCGGTCCAGTGGCGCGGCCAGTCATCGGTCAGGCGGTCCGCCAAGGACCAGATTGACGTGTAAGGATCGATGGTGACGAGCGGCACCGCCGGCGCCCGGCGCAGGGTCTCTGTCATGACACTTTGATCCTTCCCATGTCCTTGCCGCGCCTTCAGCCGACGCTGGCCATTTCGCTCAGTCTGTAAGGTCTTGCGCGCGGCACCAGTCCAACCGAGCGGCGCGACGCTTCGATCAGTTCGCGCGTGTGGCTCGCTGCGGCATCGCCGTCCCTTGCAACGATGGCGTCGCGGATCATCCGGTGTATGTCGAGCTCTACTTTCGGAAAGCTGCGGCGCTTCGCGCCCAGTTCGAACTGCACCTTCAAGGCTGCGCCGATCGCGGTCGACACGCTGATGAGGAAAATATTGTGGGTGGCGGCGATGATCGCCATGTGGAAGGCGAGGTCCGCACTGATCACCCGCTCGGAATCGGTGATGAGCGCCTCCATGGACTGGAAGGCCGCCAGGATCGCATCATGATCTTCGGCTTCGCCGTGCAGCGCCGCAAGCCGGCTTGCCTCCGGCTCGAACACCAGCCGTAGCTCGTAGAGCTGGTCAATCAGATCGGCGCTTGCTCCATGCTCGAAGCGCCAGCGCAGCACATCGGGGTCGAGCTGGCTCCAGTGCCGTTGCGGCAGGACCTTGGTGCCATTCTTGGGGCCGACGACGATCAGGCCCTTGGCGTGCAGACGCTTCATGGCCTCGCGCAGGGGGGTGCGGCTCAGCCCGAATTCGGTGCAGAGACTGTGCTCCGACGGCAGCACCTCGTCAGCAGCATAGAGGCCCTGGACAATGCGGCAGCCGATATCGTCCATCACCTGCCCGCTCAGCGTTCCCGCCGCTGACCGCGCCTGCTTGTCCCCGCTCGTTCCCATGGGTGCCCTTCCCGCGCCGCGCCGAACACAATTGACAAACCCGACGCCCCGGATACGATACAAACATAATACAAATATACCGCCCATTGCAAAGGGCGGATTTAGGGAGGTCGTCGGGCGTGGCAGGGATCGAACTGCAGCACGTCTCCAAACGGTTC